>JBMFSZ010000409.1:0-3250 GCA_049967315.1 Desulfomonilaceae bacterium | reverse complement strand
CTCGGGGACTGGTTTACAGGGCTGCCAACCTGTGTGACGAAGGCCACCCCAACACAAAAATAGCTTCAATGGCCAAATGCTTCACCAGTGACGCTGCCATGAAGATAGCGACGGATGCCGTCCAGGTCCTTGGCGGCTACGGATATATGAAAGATTTTAGTGTGGAACGGATGTTTAGGGACGCCAAATTGACACAGATTTTTGAGGGCGCCAATCAGATCCAGAGGATCATCATTGCCAGGGAAGTTCTCAGGCAAGAGGGTCTGGCAATTTGAATCCCTTTCATAATTTAGCCATTTGCATGACCAGGGAGGTCCGAACATGTTCGAACTTGATGATGAACAAAAAATGATAATCGATACAGTCCAGAGAATTACCGCCAAAGAAATTGCTCCGAGAGCGGCGGAACTAGATGAGACAGCCGGTTTCCCCCAACACGCGGTAGACGTTTTTGCCCAGAATGGTCTTTTGACCCCGTTGCTTCCAGGTGAGTACGGCGGAGTTGAGTTGAGTTTCGTGGTCTTTTCGATGGTCCTGGAGGAAATTGCGAAAGTGTGCGCTTCATCAGCGCTCATCCTGATCGCTCAGGCCGATGGTATGCTACCAATCCTCCACGGTGGGAGTGACGAACTCAAGCGAAGGTACCTGGGACGCCTGGGCGGAGATTCTACCCAGTTGACGGCCATTGCAGCGACAGAACCATCCGCAGGCTCGGACATCCTTTCTATGAGGACTAAGGCAGTTCGCAAAGGCGACAGATATGTTATCAACGGCCAAAAATGCTTCATTACAAATGGGTCAGTCGCAGATTTCTTTGTGCTTTACGCCTACACTGACCCATCAAAGGGATCCCGGGGAATCAGCGCCTTTGTCGTAGAGAAAAGTTTTCCCGGTTTGGTATACGGTAAAAACGAAAACAAAATGGGGATGCGCGGATCAATCAACTCAGAGTTGTTTTTCGAAGACCTGGAGGTCCCCGCAGAGAATCTTGTCGGGGCCGAAGGGACTGGATTCGCCAATCTTATGAAGACCCTATCGATGAGCAGGCTTTTTTGCGCTTCCCAGGCAGTTGGTATAGCAGATGGGGCTCTCAATCACGCTATAAAGTATGCGCGCGAGCGGGTGCAGTTTTCCAAACCTATAGCGGCTCTTAGTCCAATCCAATTCATGGTCTCCGATATGGCCGCCGCAGTAGAGTCATCTAGGCTCCTGACACGCAAGGCCGCAAGCCTTTTCGATGAGGGCGCACACAAGCAGGCGGGGGCATTTGCCGCGATGGCAAAGTTCACGGCTTCGGACACAGCCATGAAGGTGACTACCGACGCGGTACAAATCATGGGTGGCTACGGATATATGAAGGATTATCCAGTGGAGCGAATGATGCGAGACGCCAAACTTACTCAAATATACACTGGAACAAACCAGATTATGAGGCTTGTGGCTGGTAGGTCTCTGTTGGAGCCATAGAATGGCTACGATCTTGTAGCCGGCGCATTTGAACAAGGTTGCCTCGGATTCTTAATCAAAAAAGGAGAGACACAAAGATGGGCAAACCGGTTGATTATTCGATTTTCAAGGAAGTGTGGGAAAAAGAATACACTATAACCAGACAATTATACCGGAATTGTTGCAAGTGGCCGGACAAGGTTGCGATTTTCGATCCCTTCAGAAATGAGGAGATAACATTTCAGCAATGGAACGAAAAATCCAACCAGTTTGCTAACGCTCTTATCGAAGCCGGTGTGGAAAACTATGACTCTGTTATGGGAGACCTATACAACACGTATGAATGGTTCATTCTGTTAATGGGTTGCGCCAAGGCCAAATGCGTATTTAGATCCCAGAATTTCATGTTGCCTGAAGGTCAGGTTTGTAAACTCATGGACGATAGTGAGGTTGCCGTCTTTGTCTATGACTCGTCGCTGAAAGACATGGCTCTCAAAGCCATAGAATTGGCCAAGGTCAAGCCTAAACTCGCTATCATGTGCGGTCCAGGCGACGCTCCCTCTGGCCACATGACATTCGACAAGTTTATTGAAGGTAAATCAAAGGAATCACCTTCCACAGAGAAGGATGTTGTCTGGCTGGATCCTGTCCTTGGCCTTTATACCTCCGGGACTACTGGTTTACCCAAGGGATTTACCCTGAATCATGGGATCATTTTCTTTGACAACATGATGAACACAGGATTGCACAAAATCGACGAATTATGTGTTAGTCTGGCAACGAATCCGCTTTTCCACCGAGGCGGAAATACTACAGGGGTCCTTCCTGCGCTCCATTGCGGGGGAGCGGTGGTAATTATGAGGTCCTTTAATGAAAATCTGGCGCTTGACTATATAGAAAAATACAAAGTTACCCACATGGTGAGCGCTCCAGTAATTTATGAGAGGATGGTCCAGGCGCAACTGGCGAAGCCTCGCGACGTCGCCAGCCTGCGAGCCCTTATTTCTATGGGAGCCCCATTGGAGAAGGAATCCTGTCTGAGATGTATGAAGGTCCTGTGTCCTGGAGTCTACAATGGGTATGGCACTGCAGATCAGCATTGGGTCACCATGCTAAAGCCCTGGGAACTTCCTGAACGTGCAGGGACCATTGGACTCCCCATAACTGAGGACATTATCAAGCTGATAAGGATTGACCTCGGGCGTCGAGGCGATCCCGATAACCCGGCGGATGACTGCCCTAAGGATGGTAAGACGGAGGGTGAAATTGCGCTAAAAACTATGCACGGCTGTTATGGATATATTAACAGACCTCAGGATGAAGCTAAAGGACTTCCTTACAGGGGATGGCAACTTCCCGGTGACGTTGGAGTATGGGACAAGGATGGCTACATAACGATATCCGGCCGCACAGATGACATGATTATCACTGGCGCCGAAAATGTTCATCCCGTCGTAGTGGAAGAGGCTTTAAGAGAGCACCCGGGGGTGATTGACACATTTGTTACGGGCGCTCCAAGTAAAGAGTGGGGTGAGACGATTGTCGCCTATGTGGCTCTTAAAGACCCGAACGTCACAGAGAAAGATCTTGATGAGTTCTGCAAAACTCATCCGGGGTTAGCCAGATACCAGAGGCCAAGATACTACAAGTTCGTTGATGTCAAGGAACTCCCGTTCAATCCAACAGGGAAGAAGCTACATTTTGTGATCAAGGAAAGGGCCAAAAAGGACTTCGCTGATTTGCCCTGACTTTTTAAAACGCCGTCACGGACATCCGTGGGGATGTCCGTGCTGACGCATGTCAC
>JBMFSZ010000408.1:0-3252 GCA_049967315.1 Desulfomonilaceae bacterium | reverse complement strand
CTAATGATCTTTCCCCTAAAAGCTTTGGAAAGGGATCAGCTTGATTCATTTGTGGCTTTGTCTTCCAAAGTTGGTATAAATGCGGCTGTTTACGACGGTGACACGCCTGAATCCGAACGAAAAAAAATCAGGCTTAACCCACCGAGAGTCGTAATAACTAATCCTGACATGCTTCACCTCGGGCTGCTAGCTTTTCACGAAACATGGCGAAATTTTTTCAAGGCACTCTCGATTATCGTTCTGGACGAAGTCCACACTTACAAAGGGATATTCGGGAGTCACGTTGCCCAGGTTCTAGCCCGTACGAAAAGAGTTTGCGGGCTTTACGGGAACAGGCCTCAATTCATAACCTGCTCCGCCACCATAGGAAACCCGGAAAGCTTTGTCTCCACCCTGATCAATGATCGTGTCCGCGTAGTCGAAAAGTCGGGGGCGCCGCATCCCCGAAGGCATTTCGTGTTCCTGAATCCCATGGTTAGCCCGTATACGGCTGCTTCCTCGATCTTTGTAAAGGCCCTGGAATCTGGACTAAAGACGATCGTGTTTACACGTGCGCGAAAGATCACGGAGCTCATCACATTGTGGGCGCTAAATGAAGCTCCTCACCTGAAGCGACGCATAAGTTCATATAGAGCCGGTTTTCTCCCTGAGGAACGTCGTGAGATTGAAGCTAGTCTGTTTTCCGGGAAACTTGATGGTGTAATTTCCACTTCTGCCCTGGAAATGGGCATTGATGTTGGTGGTCTTGATCTTTGCATTCTGGTTGGCTACCCTGGCACAATTGTAAACACCTGGCAGCGTGGGGGGCGAGTCGGGCGGCAGGGGCGTCCAAGCGCAATACTTATGATTGCAGGGCATGATGCGCTTGACCAGTATTTTGTTCGCAATCCCACGGATTTTTTTGTGCGCAAATTCGAAGAAGCCACACTTGATCCACTAAATATTGAAGTCTTAAAAAAGCATATTCCTTGCGCTGCAGCTGAACTCCCGGTAGATCCATCAGAGGCGTGGATCTCAACCAGAGAAGCTCAGGCGGCTTCGGACTATCTGCTTGAAAATGGCATACTCTACAAGGATGGGGATGGCGCCCTCTGTTCAGTAAATCCCAGGCCTCACAGGGATGTAGATCTTAGAAATGTGGGGGGGGCGTTCTCAATATTTCTGGACGGTGGGACCAAGCCTATAGGGGTTTCATCAGGCGCAAGGGCTTTTCATGAGTGTCACGAGGGAGCCATCTATTTGCACAGGACAAAGCAATACGTGGTCAAAAAACTAGACATTGTCAAACGAAATGCCTTTGTCAGTCCGTGCTCCGTGACCTATTACACCAAGTGCCTGTCGGAAAAAGACACCAAAATATTAGGCGTTCCTTTGCGTTCTACCGAATATCCGGGATTCATCGCTCGTGAGGCAAAACTTAGAGTAACTGAAATAATTACTGGTTATGAAAAGCGGCGGACAAGTGGCCAAGAATTGATTGGTGTAATTGATCTGCAATTGCCTCCTTTGATATTCGATACAGTAGGATTGTGGATAGAAATATCTGATCAGGTGAAACAGGCAATAATAAAATCTGGTCTGCATTTCATGGGGGGCATCCACGCGATGGAACATGCAGCTATTTCTATGTTCCCGTTATTTGCTCTATGTGAAAGGGATGATATCGGGGGAATAAGTTGTCCTGAACACGAACAGGTTTGCAGGGCCGCAGTATTTATATATGATGGTCATCCTGGTGGCGTGGGGCTTTCGAGCCGGGTCTTCGATGTCCTTGAAGAACTTCTGGTGACTACTTTGAGTCTGGTAAAAAATTGTGAATGTGAGACTGGTTGTCCTTCATGCATTCACTCCCCAAAATGCGGATCGGGGAACAAGCCTTTGGATAAACAGGCCTGCATAAGAATTCTCGAATATCTTCTGCATCCTGAACTTCTGTCCGGCAGCAAGAAAAGTAGCACAAAGAAGTCTCAAGCAGAAAACCGTAAGGTAGCCACCAACGCTAACCAGTCTCCAATAACCATCATTGATGAAAAGCCTAAAGATCGAACAAAGGAATTCGTGATGACCCCCAAGCACGCAACATCCCAGGATGTTATTTTTTTTGACCTTGAGACACAAAAACTCGCCGAGGACGTCGGTGGTTGGAAACACATCGCCAAAATGGGATTATCGATAGCAGTAACCTATTCTGATAATGAAGGTTTTCGTTCATACACCGAAGATAAGGTAGGCGAGCTGATTAGATCGTTGAAAACTGCCAACCTGGTGGTCGGATTCAACCACATAAAATTCGATTATGAAGTGCTGACAGCCTATAGCGCTGAAAACCTACGGAATCGAAGAAATCTGGACATTCTTTTGGAAATCCAGAAAAGTATTGGACATCGTCTAAGTTTGAACCATCTGGCTCAATTTACTCTTGGCCGAACAAAAAGCGCAAACGGCGTCCAAGCTCCAGATTGGTTTCGGAAACGGCGATTTGATCTCCTGGAAAAATATTGCAGGGATGATGTGGCAATTACAAGAGATCTATATCAATTTGGCAAGAAAAATGGTTATCTTGTGTACCAGGCAAAAGATGGCACAACTTTAAAGGTTGCGGTTTCATGGGGAAAGGAATTGGATCTCTGAAACTCGAGCTGGTAGTAGACGCGAATTAAAATGCTCAAGACTCTGGTATCTATAAAATTTGTAGGCCCACTTTTTATTGTCTTGCTTATAGCGGGCGGACTGTTAATTTATCAGGACTATCAGGGTCGCATTTCGGATTTAAGAGAATCTCGTGTACAGGTCTTGCAGAACCAGTATCATGCCACGCTAAAATCATACAGCCTTCTCACAAATACTATTTTCGACGAAGTTCTTGATCAGCCAGATATTCTCTGGATGGTCAAAAAGGCGTACGATGCAAAGGATGACAAAACAAAAGCTATCGTCCGTGGGGAGCTGTTTGCAAAACTTAATGATATGTACCAGAGGCTTGTAAACAAAGATTTCAAACAATTTCATTTCCAACTGCCGAACGGGGAAAGTCTTATTCGCTTTCACTTACCCGCCAAGTTTGGAGACAGGCTTCTTGCCATTCGACCATCTATAAAATTTGTAAACAATACCAGGTTCAAAGTGGAGGGTTTTGAGGACGGGCCAGGTGGTCCGGGTTTCAGATATGTTTTCCCACTAAAGTTCCAAGGGCATTTTATTGGTAGCGTAGAATTGGGGGTTTCGTTCGAAGCTCTTCAAAACGCCATGGAG
>JBMFSZ010000407.1:0-3328 GCA_049967315.1 Desulfomonilaceae bacterium | reverse complement strand
CAGGTAGAGGTAAAATTGTAAAAGCCACACCTGTGAAGCTGTTAGCGCTAGAAAGTGGAATTGAGTACGCAGAACCTGAGAACCTGAAAGACCCATGTGTCATCGATATACTAAATAAATGGAAGCCAGATGCCATAGTAGTTGTAGCATATGGGAAATTTTTACCTATTGAAATATTGAATTTGCCGTCTCTTGGATGTTTAAATCTTCATGCTTCCCTGTTGCCTCGACATCGTGGACCTTCACCTATCCCAGCCGCTATTCTTGCTGGAGACGCCCAGACTGGTAATACGGTTATGCTGATGGACACTGGAATGGATACTGGCCAGATACTCGAACAACAGGTTATTGAGATTACAGAGCGAGAATCCGCCGGAGATCTCCACGACAAACTCATGGACATAGGATCGTCATTGATGCTAGAAACTCTGGAAAGATGGATAAACAATCGTATCACACCGATACCACAAGATAATTCAAAAGCCACCTACTCTAGAATGCTTAGAAAAAGCGACGGCCTGTTGGACTGGAATTTGGACGCCAGGCAACTCGATCGCATCGTGCGCGCCATGAACCCATGGCCAGGGGCATTCTTCATGATCGGTCGTGAGCAAATCAAGGTCTGGAGCGCGACACCACTTGAAGGCCAGGCGGAGCCCGGTCTTATTATTGATATCACTTCTCATGGATTGACGCTTGGAACCGGATCGGGCCTTTTGCGTTTGAACGAAATTCAGGCCCCGTCGAGAAGAAAGGTCACAGCCGTAGATTTTGCAAGAGGAAAGAGATTAAAATCTGGGACCTATTTAATTTAACAAATTAAAATAATTTTTGATCTATGCTGATTTGTCAAGAATAATCAGCTTACTTGTGGAGAGAAAAATGAACCGACTTAAGACAGTAATTCTTCTGGCTGCGCTTGGTGGTTTACTTGTAATTCTAGGCGGTTATTTAGGAGGCAAGAACGGAGCCACCATTGCGCTCGTGATTGCAGTGGCAATGAATTTTGGGAGCTACTGGTTCAGTGACAAAATAGTCTTGGCCATGTATCACGCTCAGGAAATAACCGAATCAGAAGCTCCAGATCTTTACCGACTTATTAGAGATCTCACCCGGAATGCGGGGCTTCCCATGCCAAAGGTTTACATAATTCCGGATGACTCTCCCAACGCTTTTGCAACGGGTCGCGATCCTGATCATGCCGCTGTAGCGGTTACTGAGGGAATACTGAGGCTTCTCAATCGAGATGAACTCGCAGGTGTCATTGGCCACGAACTCGGACATGTCAAAAACAGGGATATTCTCATCCAAACTATAGCCGCTACTATAGGAACAGCCATAACCTATCTCGCCCAATTCGGATTTTTCTTCGGGGGACGATCTGACGAAGATCGTGGAGGAGGGTCTCTGGCCGGCTCTCTTTTGATGATGCTCTTGGCCCCTCTCGCAGCAGGTATAATTCAGATGGCCATCTCCAGATCGAGGGAGTACATTGCCGATGAGACAGGAGCTCAGATTTGCGGTCATCCGTTATGGTTGGCGAGCGCATTGGGTAAGTTGCAAAGAGGAGCAGAAGCCATACCAATGAACGCGGAACAGGCGACAGCCCACATGTTCATCGTGAATCCCTTTTTCGGCGGTGGGCTATCAAACCTTTTCTCAACCCATCCACCTATAGAAGATCGCATAGACAGACTTGAAAAAATGGCGGGTTACTAAACCAGTATAAAGGTTGTTTTTTCAATTATTCTATAGCTTGAACGCCTATCATGAACCTATATACAAGGTGAGGATGGGCGTTTGATATTTTTGTGGGATCGCAGGATTCTCTTACCTGAGGGGATATGCCACCTGGTAGCTCTTTAATCACAGTTTCTCGTCAAATTGCTTTGGAAATTCTAAACGGTGTCGAAAGGGGCTCCTTTATAGAAACGAGTCTCTCGGACGCTTTGTCGGCCAATCAGGTTTCTGACCAAGACAGGGCCCTAATCACTGAAATTGTGTATGGAACAATCCGTTGGAAATTGAGGCTGGATTCAATAATCAATCGTGTATTAAGTGATCAACGTAAACCATTAAACCCTCAAATTCGTAACATTCTTAGAATGGCAATTTATCAGGCGCTCTTCCTTTCTAGGGTACCAATTCATTCAGCCGTACATCAAGCAGTCACTCAAGCCAAAACGGTAATGGATGGAAAATTTTCCAAGCTCGTAAATGCTATTTTAAGATCCGTCCTAAGACATCCGGAAATCCTGTATTTCGAGCCAGCCAAAGCTCCTGAAGATCTTGCTACTTATTATTCTCACCCCAAGTGGCTGGTCGAAAGGTGGTTTGAAAAATTCGGGACGGAAAAAACAATACGCATACTCGAATTGAATAACCAACGTACGAGCTTGACCTTGAGGGTCAATTCTCTCAAAGCGTCTATCGTGAATTTAATTGCGTTGTTTAAGGAAAAAGAGATTGATTTTGAAGTATTAGACTACGCTTTGGGAGTTTTAGAACTAAGAAAATTCCATGGATCGGTGAAAGATTTGCCTGGGTTTAGAGAGGGGTTCTTTTCTTTCCAGGATTTCGCTTCACAGATGATTGCTCCATTGCTCCTTACAAAACCAGGGCATCGAATTCTTGATGTATGTGGCGCTCCGGGGGGAAAATCTTCACACATTGCAGCGCTTCTCAATAATGACGCGGAAATTATTCTTGTAGATTCCAGCTTAAGCAGGCTTGATGAAACAAGGCAAAATTTTGAACGATTGAGTGTCAACTGCGCAAAAATGATACATGCTGACGCTACGCAAAAATTTCAATTCTCAGCTCTGGGGAAATTCGATCGCGTACTTGTCGACGCTCCATGTTCCAACCTTGGGATATTGAGGCACAATTGCGAAGTTAAATATCGCGTCCGGAAACGAGATTTGATTACGTTATCAAATAAGCAGCTAAAAATCCTGGAGGAAGCTTCCACAACTCTAGGAAGTGAAGGGCTTATGATTTATTGCGTATGTTCTATCAGTGATGAAGAAACGTTTCGAGTAATAGATAAATTTCTTATGAAGAATAAAACCTTTGCAATCGATAGAATAGCTTGTAACGAGGCGCCAAATGAGGATTTTGTAACATCGGAAGGATTTTTTTTGTCTCTTCCATCTGAAAAATTTAGACCAGTAGACGGATTTTTTGCGGCTAGAATGAAGAAACTGAGCCAGTAAGATTTTGGATCAACGCGCCATCATGGTTTTAGGTCAAATCTTTTCGACCCAACGCGTCTCACAAAAAGGGATTTTTGAAAAGGACCTGCGAAAAAAATTCATTCGATGCTTCG
>JBMFSZ010000406.1:0-3346 GCA_049967315.1 Desulfomonilaceae bacterium | reverse complement strand
AACGCGAGCGGACGACGAAATGCTAATCCAACAAAATTCATAGTCCTTGCCTCCTCAGGACCTCAAAATCCCGTTCTTGACCCGTCTACCAGACCAATGGAAATTCATCGCGCTCAACTTGTCTTATGTCAAGCTAGCAGTTAGAAAAGCGGTAGATAGGGGTTTTTGGCACAAAACTCGCCCTCGATAAAGACATTGGTACAGCCTTTGAACTTGTTTTGCTCACCTTCCTTGAAATCTGTCCAATACATCTGCAAGTCGATCTGGCCAATAAAACGGCCTTTCATTTTCTTGGCTACACATTTAGAGGCCCCGCAACTTTTTCAACCCGGCCTTCCGGCGTGAAAACTTGCCAGTTTCAGCCCTAATCTTTTACAGACCTGCGCATTACAAGGAATGCGCCTGATAACTTAGCAACATGTCGACAAATATGCCATACTCCCGGTTGAATAACCATCCATCAGGTTGGATAAACAACCTTGCCTATCAAATTTAAGGGATTGTCAGCTAAATGAGTACTACGCCGCTTTTTGGAGCGCCTGCGATTATTGACTGAACTGGTCATTCAAATGATGTCTTCAAGAATTATCGTTTTTACTAAATATCCGAATCCTGGTGCCACCAAGACACGTCTGATTCAGTTGCTAGGGGCTCAAGGGTCAGCGACCCTTCATGCTCGATTGACAGAGGAAGTAGTCACGGTAGTCAGACTCTTTTCTGAGACATGCAACGTTCCTATGGAAATCAGATATTACGGTGGCAGCCCAGCTCTTATGTCTCAATGGCTTGGAGATGATCTGGCCTATCGAACACAAGAAGGTATAGACATTGGGATGAAGATGCACGTAGCCTTTCAGGAAGCTTTTGAGGAGGGATGTACCCGTGTTGTTTTGTTGGGGACAGACATTTTTGGCATGAGTGTGGCAATACTGAAGGCTTCTCTGGATCTTCTAAACGACCACGATCTTGTCTTGGGGCCTGCAAACGACGGCGGATATTACCTGGTGGGACTTCGGGAACCAAGGCCGGAAATTTTCGAAAATATATCATGGGGCTCAGGAAATGTCCTGACAGAAACCTTGCAGTCAGCGCGTGCGATAGGCCTCAATATACAATTCGTACAGGCTTTGGATGATGTGGATCGACCAGAGGATATTGCGAAATTAAACCTAGATCAATGGCTAACGAGGCCGTAACGAAGAGGTCACGACCATTGAGATCCATCTCGGTGATCATTCCAACGCTCAATGAAGCGGAATATCTGCCGCTGACCCTTCGAACACTTTCCAGAGTTGAATTCATCGAAATTATTGTCGCTGACGGCGGCAGTATCGATGAAACTTGCTCCATAGCCCGGAGTTTTTCAGCAAAGGTCTTGAACTGTCCAAGAGGTAGGTCGCATCAGATGAATGAGGCCTCCCGAGTCGCAGCGGGTGGAATTTTGCTCTTCCTCCACGCGGACACTATTTTACCAGAGAACTGGGATCTAAAAATCAGGACTGTGCTTGAAGATGAAGATGTCTGTGGAGGAGCTTTTTCGCTTCGTATAGAAGGGGACTCACCGGGGTTTCGGGTGGTCGAGGCTCTTGCAAACATTAGGTCAAGGTTGTTCCACATGCCCTACGGCGATCAGGCTATATTCGTGAGGAGTAATACATTTCGGGATATCGGGGGTTTTCCTGATCTCACGATCATGGAGGATTTCGAATTTGTGCGGCAGCTACGTAGACGGTTTAAGATGCGAATACTTCCTGACACAGTCATAACATCGGGCAGACGCTGGAGGGAATTAGGAATTCTGAGAACCACAGTGATCAATCAGGCGATGATCATCGGATACTTTGCAGGGGTTCGGCCGGAGAAACTGGCCAGGATTTACAGAAATGGAACGCGGCTTGGTAGGTACCCGTGAGATGAATCAAAGATTGTTTGCGACGAATTTGAGCGCTTATGCGTCCTCACCAGATATCCCCCTTCTGTTGATAGGGTAGTTTCCTATCCTACCGGTGAAGGGGAGCGCCAGGATCTTTGGCAAGGTTAACAGAGAGGGATCTCGAAACTGATTCAAGCCTATAGTCATGGCTTCATGTCCCAGTTTGGGCTGCTCCCTGTAGGTTCCCATCAACCTGTCCCACCATGGAACGTTAAATCCGAAATTGCTGTTTGTTTCGAAGGGAAAAACAGAGTGGTGAACTCGGTGCATATCTGGGGTGACAACAATCAATCGCAATATTCTGTCCAGGTATAAAGGGATAAACAGATTTCCATGATTAAACATAGCTGATCCGTTTAAAAGCACTTCAAACAGGATTACTGAAACCGGCGGCGCTCCAATAAGAACAACCACTCCCATTTTTATCAGCATTGAAAGCATGATCTCAATTGGATGAAAACGAGAGCCGGTTGTAAGGTCAAAGTCCATATCAGCATGGTGCACCATGTGTAAACGCCACAGGACTGGAATGGCGTGAAACATGACATGTTGAACATAAATAGCAAAATCAAGTATGAGTATAGACAAAATCACTGCGGGAAAAGGAAAAATTACGATATTGTTGAACAATCCCCAATGCTTGTGAGCTGCGATCATTGCCATTCCTGCCGCGGCGACAGGAAAGAGAACTCTCAGAACGACGGAATTGATGACCACGATGCCCAAATTGATGAACCATCGGGAAGTCTTTGAAGTAGACAGTAATCTTCTGGGGGCAAAAAATTCCCCGATGGCCACAGCCCCAAATATCCCCATGAAGAAGCCAAGCCTTATAATCGGCTCATAATGAATAACGAATTCGTTCATGGCGCCCCACCCTATAAACATAGCCTGAAATCAGGCCTTGATAGCTCCACCTCAGGTAAAACCGGACCCAGCGGTGCATGCGTAACAATAATTGCCAGTTGGTATCTGAGCTCCGGGTTGCGGAGGACCGTCTGTCTCAGAGACATGTAATTTGTGTCCCGACAGATGTCGTCCTGCAGACAGGTTGAAATCACAATCAAACATGTATCTGTCCCAGTTAACCGATACAAGACTGCGGCACATCAATCCCGCTACAGCGCAGGGGTTGAAGTTTTCGTAAAGTTTCCGCGTATAAAACTCAAAATTCCCCGATGCCTTGAGCCAGGCCAGGAATCTTCCCAACGGCACATTCGCAAACGTGAAGAGATCGTTAAAAAAAAGGCCCCATTTCCGCTCGAGGTCAGCTTTGAACTTCTTTTGCGCCTGAGACTGGGATACCGGAAGAAAGGCTCCCGTGGGGTTTGAAACAAGGTTGAGCTCCAACTCTGTCCCTTCCCTCCCATAGCCCCAGTCGTTGAGTTTCCTGAGCATTGCGACACTTTTCTC
>JBMFSZ010000405.1:0-3349 GCA_049967315.1 Desulfomonilaceae bacterium | reverse complement strand
GAAAACACCAAAAAGTACAACTACTTATTTAATACCCCAGAAATGTCGGTCACATGGCATTTTTGAAACCAGCTCTACGCCAAGGCCACCCACCTGTTTGAGGTAGGAGTCGCCAGAAATATTACGACCGAGGGATTCTGGCCACAGGACGCCTATGAAACCTAAAGCGAATGACGTCTGATGTTTTTGCAGAATTTTAATGTAAGCCTTTTGTCGGATTGAAAAAGGAAAATTCCTTAGCAAATTATTTACCTTGGCTAAACCTTTGGAATATTTCAGGTCCGCTCCCTCTCTGAATTTCCTTAGTCGGGCACGATACACAGTCCTTGCCAATATTTGGGGATCCTTTCTCTGTTCCCGACTGAACCGGAAATAGAGCACGCTATCGTTGTTTGGTCCTTCCTGATCTAGATTTCGTCCCTGCATATTCACGGTTAGAGCAGCTGAAATCACTGATGACTCGGTCTCACGGACGTCATTCCATCGATCAACGGAAAGACAAACTGTGGACAGGAGATAGTCCACAAAAGTCGCCCTCATTTTTGCAGCGTTCGAAACGAGGCGCTGAGTCTCAGCTTCTGAAAGAAGTCGTTTGATGTAATGCTCCCGAAAATCTCCCTGAACGCCGTTACCTCTTGGGACGGAGCAGCAAGAGTAAGGTATTATTGCCTCCCGGAAGGTTTTCCAGTAGTCGGCCAGGTTTGTTTTGTTACTGCGAATAAAACGCTTGCTTCCAGTTGAGACCGACATTGGATGGTTTGAAAACATGCGGTTTTGACCGGTTACCAGTTCGTGATACATACTCATGAAAGCCTTTACGATTTCCGCGAACGTGATAGCGTCACCCGCTGGATGCCATAACACGCATGCAAGAATGTGGCGATTTTTATCAAAACTTAACAAATGGAATTCGGCGGCTGATTCATGGAAAATGTCTCTTTCTCGATCAAGCCTGGGCGCCAGGTTTTCAAGTAAAATTTTCAGGCTACTACGTGTGGAATCGTTGTTGGTGTTGGCCTCATGGACAAAAACAGGTGGCGGATTCGACTCGGAGCTGAACTCCCATGCCAAACAATTTTTCTGGTGAAACTTGACCTCTTTGAGGTGGGCCTTGATTTGGGGAAAAATATTACCAATTTCTGACACAGTCATTTTTAAGGCGTCCAAATTAACTGGTCCTCTCAAGTCCAATGCGCCCAGGATGATATTTTTGTTGATGTTGTCGGTAGTTAGAGCCAGGGCCTCGGCCAGTGGGGCAAGGACTTTGAACTCGCCTGTCATGAACTCACCACTCTCCACTTTGAAAAGATGATTCTCCGCTGATTCTCGAAGCGCGGCTTGGGGTCAGGTTCACATCAGCCGTCTCAGGGAAACGAGATTACTGCTGCACAGACACATGCCCTTTATCAACAAATATATTGACAGTTTTTTTCGCTCCACCTGATAAACTTATGTCCTTAATAACTCTCTCTGAGTCGCTGATGCCTTCCATTTTGGGAAGCTTAAGATCGACCAGGCCTGATTGAAGTTCTACGGTCTCCCCAGGCACTATCATCCTGGTTCTATCCTGCTGAGTGATCGTAACAGGCTCCTCCTGCGGTTTGTTTAGAGTATTCAAATAATCTTCCATCGGAGATTTCAGAGTCTCTGGAGAAGTCACACTAAAGCTAAAACCGCCTGTCTCTCTACTCATTTCCTTAAGTGTGTCGGCCCATATCCCTGATGCGCCGACAAGCGCCATGTCAATTACTGGTTTGTGGTCATCCGACGTGGTTTGTTGAATCATATCGACGAGAATATCTGTGTCGCATTCACCCGCAGCATCAGTTATCAAAAGAATTCGGGGAGCAAATTTTTTGTCCGGCGTGACGAAATCATGCGTCAACGCAGATACGCTTGCCGCACAAATGTTGTTGGCTCCCGCTTCTTCTTTAGCAAGTCGTGTGGTGAGATCTGATTCCAGAGGAGTAGCCGTCCATGGCATGGCTAGTCGGCTTAAGCGAAGGTTTATGTTCCGGCCCTTTCGTTTTAGAGGCCAAACATTACCAAAATCCCTTATGGCAATCTCATTGCCGCGCCTACATCCCTTTCCCAAGATGTCCAGGAGTGTCAATGCTGTGGCATACCGGTTTGGGTTCCAAGGCGACTCTTCTTTGAACATCGATTGGGAATTGTCCAGCACGCATAATATTGCCCATTCGGCGGGTATGCCCCGGTAGCCCTGGATGTTTACCGTTAGCCATGCCCTGGTTTCCTTTGCCTGAACCTGCTCTTCAGGCTTTGCCTGGTACAGGGCCGATATTATGGGAAGATTCTTGAACTTGAGTTTAAGCTCCTCTATGGATGGAAAATTCTCTGGTTTAAACGCCGGATGGGTTCCCACCAGAATACCTATCAGAGCTACAAATACTGTTAGGCCTGAAACAACTAGGACAGATCTTAGCTTGATTTTCTCCCTCTGCTCCTTCGGCGCTGGTTTCGGAATCATTGCCAGCAGGATATGGAAAAACCAGGCAATTGTTGGCATAAGCAGAATGTCCATAACCAGAAAATGGAGCATAGCTCCCGTAACCGGTAAAAAAATAGCCAAAGGTGGAATTAATGAATCTGGGGATGGATTTAACGTTGCCCGGAATAACCTGATGAGGAGAAAGACAATGGCAAAGAGGTAGATCAGCGCAAAAGGAGTCCCAAATCCGACCATGAAAGTCAGGAAGATGTTCTGAGATGAAACCGCCCACGATACAAACTGCTCAAATTCCTTTTCCGAATAGCTCCTGTGCCATCCCTTATAATCGGCTACGTAAGGCGTGCGAGGTGTCCTTAGCCCGATTCCGAACCACGGAGCCTGTTGGGCTATGTGCGCCGAGAAAGTGTAGAATTCTAGTCTCCCCCAATTGTAATCCTTGCTGTAATGCTGTTTTGTGGAATCGTATGAAAGGAAATGAGCTGTTACGGCCACAGTGAACAGGACAATTATGATGGGCGCCAGCCTGTTCCTTGATCTCGACAGGGTCAATATCAAACCGGGAATTAATATCACGGTCGGAATAAGGACCGCAGAATCAACCGCCGTCATTCCGCATATATAAAGAGCTACGTAAGATAGAACAAGAAGTGAAATTCCGAAGACAATTCCCAGAAAACGCCCACTCATTGCGAGAGCAAGACTGGAAAAGGAAAGCAAAAGTATGATGTCTACAAGCAGGTGCAAGTCAAAAACAAAATATGTGCTCAGACCATGGAAATAATACCCCCACAGGCTCAGGATCAGGAGCAGATCCAGAGAGACTGCGCATACCCAAACAAATATCTTGACTCTGGTTTTGCTATTGAGGAGAATCCTGGC
>JBMFSZ010000404.1:0-3349 GCA_049967315.1 Desulfomonilaceae bacterium | reverse complement strand
CAAGATCTTCCAGGAATTCCCGAATATTGAAGTCCAGGGATTCCAGCTCAAGTTTTCCCGCCTCGATTTTTGAGAAGTCCAGGATATCGTTAATAATTCTCAACAGAGAATCTGCCGAGATCATGACCAGTTCGAGGTATTCTCGCTGCTCGTTAGTCAGGGATGTGCTCAGAGCCAATTCGGTCATACCAATTATTCCATTAATTGGGGTTCTTATTTCGTGGCTCATGTTGGCCAAGAAGGCGCTCTTGGCGACACTCGCGGCAAGGGCTTTTTCCCTGGCTTCAGTTAATTCGGTAACATCAATAAATGATTCTATGCCTCCTGTAACATTTCCAGATTCATCGACTATCAGGTCCGCGTTCTTCATTACGGTAAGTAGTTGTCCCGCCTTGTTTTTTACGAGACAATGCTGCCTGAAAATGGGTTTGGAAATTTCTGCAGCGTAAAGCGAGCAATCGGTTGCACATGGCTCCACGGCAAAAAAGCTACAGGGTTGACCAACCACTTCTTCCCGATTGAAGCCGGTTATCAGACAAAATTCGTCGTTCACGCCCGTAATCCGGCGTTGTACATCCAATGTGACTATGGCTGTTGCAGCGGTAGAGAGCAGCCTTTTTTGAAATTCGTTCGCCAGTCTTAGTGTTTCCAAGGCTTTTCTGCGTTCTGAAACATCTTCGAAAAGATAGAATCTCCCCCAGTAATTATCTTTGTCATCTCGGATCTGAGCGCTGAAACGCCTGATTGTCCTAGAACCAACAAGATCAATTTCGTCCTCCACAATCCTGTTGTCATCAGATGATCCCAGAGAGGCGCAGGATTCCAGAAATGCATCAGGATGCAGGGTCATGCCGGAGAGCGTCGATATTATGTCTTTGTAACTCACTTTCCCATGTCTCATGGGATATTCCAGATTGTTTATGCCCCACAATTCACAAAACCGTGTATTAAAATAGAGGATACGGTCAGTTTCGTGATCGACCACCAGATATGCTAGAGGTGAAGAGCCAGCCATGTGCCGGAGGAGCGCCTCTTTCCACCTGAGTTCATCTTCGGTACGCTTTCTGTCCGTTATGTTTCTTGCGATAGCCTGAAAACCCGTGATACGGCTTCCCTCGGACAGTAACTGAACATTTTGCCCCACCCAGAGCACAGAACCATCCTTTCTGGTAGCAGGGAATTCATAATATGTGTTCAATTGTCTCGCAGAAAATTGTGCTTCGTAAAACTTCCGAACTTCAGCGACCTTTTCTTGGGGGATAAGCTCTGAAAAGTGTCTGCCAATCAGATCCTCCATTTTGTAGCCAAATACTCTGAGACCTACAGGGTTTACAAACGAGAAGTTTCCGTGAGCGTCGGTCTGATATATTATGTCATTAGCGCTTTCAACGAGTTGCCTGTACCTTTCCTCGCTTTGTTTTAGGGCTTCCTGTGCTCTTTCACGCGCCTCAATCTGGCGCAACAAATTCTTGTTTGTCGTGGCAAGATCGGCTGTCCTTTCCTCAACCCTACACTCGAGAGATCCGTAGGCCTCTGATAATCTTTTAAAGAACTCCTGGCGTTCGTTATAGCTTTTAAAAACCAGGGCCAGCCCCACCAGCAGTCCTCCCATTAGAATCGCCACTATGGCAAACCAGAGGAAATAGGAGTATCCGGCCAGGTATCTCACTTTGGGAGTCACCGTCACGAGATGGATCGACCCATCCATTAACTTCTTCGTCGCAATCAGGACAGGAATGGACCCTTCCTTGCCCATCGCCGGCCACGTAGCCTCGAGAAAATCCTTGTTAGTGAAGGATCGCGGGAGTATCTTAAGCTCTACGAGGTTTTTCCCAACGAGCGCATGAGGCCCAAACAGAACGGCTCCGTCAGAATCAATGACTCCGCTGAAATCATTTTCTGTGGAAGGATCGACATCATGGAGCATTCTTTCGATAGGCTCCGGAGCCAGCTCCATGATAACATAGCCCTTTTCCCTCGCGCCGTAACGAAACGGAGAAAAAAGGAAGATGGGATTCTCATGTTGTAGAGAAATAAAGCCTAGACATCCTCCCTCAAGATCCATCTTCGTGCGACATTCCTGAAAAAGGCTTCGTCTAATCCATTTTGCATGCCAGTCGGAATCGCTTTTGGCGATGACCACATCGTCTTGACTGTCGAAAAGCGCCAACCCCTTTAACACGGGCAAGTCGTCTGACTTGATCACTTTCTGGAGTTTGGTGAATTCGGATTCAATATTGTCAATAGCGACCGACAGGCCATATTCTCTGGACATACCAAGCGACTTGCTATGATAGTAGGAAACAAGGGCTTGGCTGGCAAGGATCGATTGAACGTCATTCATTCTCTGTTTCAGGTATTCTTCCAGTATGGAAGCCTTACCTCCACATTCCTGAACAAAGGAATGCTTCCTGGCCTGAACAAGTTGAGAAGATGTCTGGTAAAGACGAAGGAGGATGTAGGCCGTCGCGACGAAAAGAGAAAGGAGAACCGCGACAAACGCCAAGACCGATACGCGCAGCTTTTCCTGGCCGTTCGAGACTGTTTTAGGCTCGACGCGCATTGGTATTCCCCGCTATTTGACTGAATCTGGAAAATAATGCTTCATTGCTGGATAATATTCACCGATTAGTTTGCCCAACTGACCGGTTTTCTTGATCCTGGCAAGGAATTCATTAAATGACGATTTCAATTCCGGAGATTTTTTGGAAAAACCAAAACCCATTGACTGCGATTCCGTGATTGTGCCCAGTACCTTAATCTGTCCAGGAAATTTAACCAGGGCAACCAGGGTATCTGGGACATCGAGGATTGTGAGTTCAGCAGCGCCTTTCACTACAGCCCCGGCCAAATCATTCGGGGTGATGTCATTTTTGTAAACGGGATGAGCCTCAGGAACATTGTAAAGGTTCAGATCCACGCAAGTATTCCTGACACTCAGGACGTTTTTGTCTTTTAGAAGATATCGTGTGGCGGCTATATCCTTTTTAAGATCTCCACTTGGTCGGATGGGTTGTAAATTGGATTTGGATGACGCCAGCACCCATATTGCGGTAGGAAAGTATGGGACGGAAAAATCTATGACACTTTCTCTCCAGGGTATTATGGTCAGACCATTCCCAATTATGTCGCCTTTCACAGGGGCGGCGCCTATGACCTTTACTTTACTGCCATCCACCCGGATTTTCTCTCCGGAAAGATCACTAATAAAATTGCTCCAATCGGTTTTAACGTAAACATATTTTACACCGATTTCTTTAGCATAGAGTTTCAGGATGGCAGCGTCCAGGCCTTCTCCATCGCCTGTGACAAAATTCGCGTAAGGCACGCCTAGATGCCTGAGTTCACC
>JBMFSZ010000403.1:0-3355 GCA_049967315.1 Desulfomonilaceae bacterium | reverse complement strand
GTGTTCCCATACCACCTGCAAGGATAACAGTTTTCATTGGGGGGGCCTAATTGTCATGACGAGCAAAGAGAGAAAACCATTCCGATCGCGGGTTACGTACATTGCCGACCATAGGGGTAAATAGCAGGTTGATTAGATTTCTCATCGCTTCGCTCACTCGAAATGACAATTGTTGGTTGTCGAGATGACAGCCGCACAAGCGCCATCGAAATGACAACATACAACCATCGGGAATTACGGGTCAGGCAAGCCAGACCCCTACAGTGTGTAACCCCTCCAGGGTTAAGATGATGTTCTCTTAAGAGTGATCAAATGTTCCGATAGGCGTTTCTACGGT
This sequence comes from Desulfomonilaceae bacterium, assembly GCA_049967315.1. Taxonomy (GTDB): domain Bacteria; phylum Desulfobacterota; class Desulfomonilia; order Desulfomonilales; family Desulfomonilaceae; genus CAJBEZ01. Next base: position 3,018 of record JBMFSZ010000403.1, on the reverse strand, counting down.
GAGCGACGGAAACAATTGAAATAATCTTGTGCTCAGTGTCTACCAGATAGATGATTCGATACTGACCCTGTCTAAGTCGAAACATATTTTGTGAACCGGAAATCTTTTTACAGCCTCTAGGATGCGGCCCCTTTTCTAGGCTCTTAATTTTGACCAGAATTTTTTGCGTTGTCTCGGCTGGTATCGATGCGAGTTCTTTAGATACGCAACGATCAAAATCGACGATATATGTGACTGGGATACTATTCAATGCCCAGCATCGCCTTCATCTCCTCAAACGACACTGTGCCATGGACTTTTATCCGCTCTATGCCTTTAATGCCTTCGATAAAATCCAGGCGGTCTTCATTACTGGTAAGGGCGTCAAATTCAGCCTGCAAGACGGGATCATCGAAATGATGTCCGATCAAATTCTTACCCCTACTACTATTCATCGATGATTGTTTTGCTAACATGGGCATAACGTGGCTCCTATGGTCAAAATTATAGGGTTTTCATCATAGATGGTCAAGGCCCGTTGGCGCCGATCGGGAATTGTAGGGGCGCTCCCGTGTGTGCGCCCTTCCTGTGTGTTGTGTCTCCGACCATAGAGGGAATAAGTGGGTTGGATAGATCTCTCCCAAGGGTCGAGATGACAGCCGCACAAGCGCCATCGAAATGACAACATACAACCATCGGGAATATACGGGCAGGGACGCCCGTCGCCACCGATCCGTTGAAATAGTGTTGGGACTAAACAGGTGTCCTTGTAAGATCATAAAACATGATACGGTTACGTTTGTTCTTATCTTTCGCGTGAATGAAGTTAAACCCTGACTTCACGTAAAAGGCAAGGACCCTCTCATCATTGTAGGCGTCAAGGGTCAAAAGACGGCATCCTGTACGATTATTGGTTACGAAAAAGAGCTTTGTCAGATTCAACAACAGGGAACCAATCCCTAAATGTTGGAAATCTTGTTGGATAGCTAACCTGGCAATTTTCACAGCCGGTATATTTGGATAACGTTTGTCTTACCCACAAATCCCTCAAAAAATATACTATTCCTGTCTTGCGTTAGCATTTTCACGAATCTTTTTTCGTGCTTCTTCGATTCTGGGCAAAGGTGTTAGCGGAACTTTAATGTTCTGCTCTTGAAGGATGGTCTTGATAAAATCCGCAGCTTCTTTACCTTCCAGGACCGGCGTTGGAGTTATTGGAACAGCCATGATAGTTCTCCTTGACCAATAGCTTATCCATTTTTATCGAAATTGGCAATCATTGACGATCGGTAGCCACCAATCTTGACCATGGGCTTCGGCCGATTATCGGTTTCTTCAGCGAGCCGATCACAGTTACAAATTAACGAGTCATGGGTCTAAGAGGCTCCTTTTCAAAAGTATATAACGATTAACAACGTCCGGGATGTCCACATGGATGAATCCGTATTTTTCCGGTTTGTCGATGAAAACCAGCCATTCCGGATCCTCGTTAAATCTGTCGTCACTGCTTAGCCCATCAGACACAACGACCATGTCGATTGACGAGTCATTCAGAAAGGAAAAGAAATTGGTATTCTTATCATATTCAGCAACTCGATTATAATTTTCTCCAACGTAAAATCCGTATCCGCCTTCAGCTTCAAGTAGGTGAACAGGTTTCTTGATCCCAAGTAAGCGCAGGCACTCGATAGTTTTCAGATTCAGTTGGCCTCTGCCATAATGCTGGGCTAACAAACTTAAGGGGTAAACAAGCAACAGCGGCACGAGGCATATCAGCGCAAGGCTAGCATATTTTACTTCGTTTACCACCCCCATGTCTTCCGAAAAAAAAGGCGCTACCAACCCTACTCCCAAAATCACACCCAGCATCAGCAAGTAATGTCGATTCGGTGCGATAAACATTATAGAGAGAATTATTGGGACAAGCATTATTAGAACGCTGAACTCCCAGAAGAAAAAACCTTGGTGTTTTTGGATAATCCGCGCAAAGATGGCTTGCATTCTTCGCTTCCGCATGGATCGCAACCATCCCAAAAGCAAGGCGGCTATGGAAAGTCCCAACGCAAAGCTCGTTTGATAGCTGAATGGATAGAGCGGGCTAAAAATGGTCTTCATGACTGCATGTGGCAGCAGCCCAAGGTTTTGTGCAACGTGGTGGGCTACGGCTAAGGGGTTACTGAGTAGTGCTTGCGCCGGCGTTGATACAGATCCGAAGTCCGCTCGGACGATAGCTTCCCAGTGGGTGTATGGATTGTTTGGATCGCTGTGCCACAATGCCCAGTTGCGCGCGTAGTGCTGGCCGAAGGCCAACATGCTTCGGTTGCTGTTTCCAAAAGGGATACCCCAGATAAACAATAAGGCCCCGCATACAACAACAGCAAAGCAAAACAGCGGCCAGCCGAGGAGCGGACGCGTGTTGCTGGGGGTTTGTAGCAGTAGGATCAGAGAGATCATTCCCAACATAGAAAAACTAAGAAAGAATTCTGGACGAACCTACGAAGCCAGGAACGAGAAAATAGTAATGGCCATGATTTGAAGGCAGCGGTCTCTTTGCAATGACGATACGATAAGTCCGGAGAGGATGATCAGAATTGCAAAGTGGCTTACTTTGGGTACTGTGGCAAAGTTGGCTGCGCTCAAAAGGAACCCACAGGAACAGAAAAATGAAACGGTCCTGGAGACACTGTTGACCCGAAGCACGACAAAGATAAGGACAGCGGGCAACACGGTCATGACTTTGTAATTGAGATAATAGAGTTTTATGGTGTCATGGTCGAGGAAAGACAGGAAATAATACCAGAGAGCGTAAAGAGGCGCGTATTCAGCGCTAGGAAAACCATTGGGAACAGATATTCCACTGTGCAGGTATACGGATTCGTCATAAAGTGCGATATCCATGAATTGCTCAATACGGAATGTGTACACCAAGCCCGCCAAAATAATCACGAAAAGCATTGCTAAATCAGGGAATATTGAGCGGAACTTAGTTACGTGATTAATATTGGTAATTGGGGTCATTGCAGCGTTTCCTCTGTATTG
>JBMFSZ010000402.1:0-3362 GCA_049967315.1 Desulfomonilaceae bacterium | reverse complement strand
CATCGGCCAAAGTAACAACGCCCTGGATAAATACGGAAGTGATCTTGTGGCTCTCAAAGAACTCATATCTCAGTCTAAAGATTTCAGAGAAGTTCTGATAAGCCCTGTTTTTACCAAAGAAGACAAGAAGAAAATCGCCAGTGAAATTCTTGTCAAAATTGGCGCAGATACTATGGTGAAGAATTTTGTCAATGTGTTGATTGATAGGAAACGTATCGATCAGTTAAACGGGATTCAGAGTGCTTTCCAGTCAAGCGTGGATGAAATTCGCGGAATTACCCGAGGGGAAGTCGCAAGCTCCGAACCGCTTGAAAAAGCCGATCTCGCTCGCGTCACGGAAGCGCTCTCGAAGTTGAGTGGGAAGAAGGTAATGGTTACTACCAAGGTAGATCCCACCCTGATTGGGGGTCTCGTGGCTAGGGTAGGAGACATGGTTTTTGATGGTACGATTAGAACTCAGTTAAACCAGCTCAAGGAAAGTCTGAAGGGATAGGGAAAATGCAAATCAGAGCCGAAGAAATCAGTCAAATTATAAAACAGCAGATCCAGGATTACGACAAGAAGGTCGAAGTTAGTGAGACTGGGGCTGTCATCAGCGTAGGTGACGGTATCGCTCGTCTTCATGGACTCGAGAACGCAATGGCGGGGGAACTTCTGGAATTCCCTCATGGTATTATGGGAATGGTCCTTAACCTGGAAGCTGACAACGTCGGAGCTGCAATCCTCGGTGAAGACGTTCACATAAAAGAGGGTGACACGGTAAAGAGAACGAACCGCATTGTGCAGGTTCCTGTCGGAGCCTCTATGTTGGGTCGTGTCGTGGATTCTCTTGGTCAGCCGATCGATGGTAAAGGACCTATAGATACTAAAGAATTCCGAGTGGTTGAAATCGTGGCCCCAGGCATCATCAAACGAGAGCCGGTGAAAGAGCCCCTTCAGACCGGATTGAAAGCTATTGATTCCATGATTCCCATTGGGCGTGGTCAGCGAGAACTTATAATCGGTGACCGTCAGACAGGAAAGACCGCAATCGCTGTTGATACGATAATTAACCAAAAAGACAGTAACGTAAAGTGCATCTACGTGGCTATCGGCCAGAAACGCTCAACAGTTGCTCAGGTCGTTGCCACACTAGAGCGTTTTGGGGCGATGAGCTACACTACGGTAGTTTCCGCTACCGCCTCTGACCCGGCCCCTATGCAGTACATTGCTCCGTACTCCGGTGTCACTATGGGGGAATATTATAGGGACAATGGGCAGCATTCACTCATCATATATGATGATCTCTCCAAACAGGCTGCCGCCTATCGACAGCTATCTCTGTTGCTCAGGAGACCACCAGGACGAGAAGCTTATCCTGGTGACGTTTTTTATCTACATTCAAGACTGCTCGAGAGAGCTGCAAAACTTAACGAAGTGAACGGTGGGGGAAGCTTGACGGCGTTGCCGATCATTGAAACCCAGGCCGGGGACGTTTCGGCTTACATTCCTACCAACGTTATTTCCATTACAGATGGCCAGATATTCTTGTCTACTGACCTTTTCTATTCCGGGGTTCGACCCGCAATCAACGTTGGATTGAGCGTGTCCCGAGTCGGTGGTAACGCTCAGATTAAGGCCATGAAACAGGTCGCAGGAAGTCTTCGTTTGGACTTGGCCCAGTTTAGGGAACTGGAAGCTTTTGCCCAGTTTGGCTCTGATCTTGATAAAGTTACCCAGGCTCAATTAGCCAGAGGAACCAGGCTGGTGGAAATCCTGAAACAGCCTCAGTACGAGCCCATGGCTGCCGAAAAACAGATTGCTGTCATTTTCGCTGCCACTAATGGCTTCGTAGATGAATATGATGTTCGAGCGCTTATGGAATATGAAAGACAATATTTGAGCTATCTTGAAAGTAGTCATCCGGATGTTTTAGCTGAAATCAAGGAAAAGAAAGTGATTACCGCTGAGCTCGAATCCAAAATGAAAAAGATTTTGGAAGAGTTCAAAAGTATATTCAATCCGCCTTCATTTTCATTGGTGTAGCCCTGGCGGAATAAGTGAAATTAAAAATCCGGAGTTAATCCGCAAGGAATGAGGTCGAAATGGCAAGTCTACGAGATATTCGTAAACGCATAGCCAGTGTTAAAAACACCCAAAAGATCACCAAGGCCATGAAAATGGTTGCGGCTGCAAAGTTGCGCAGAGCTGAGGAAGCAATCAAGGCTGGTAGACCTTTCGCGGAGAAGATGCGGGAGGTAATGATGTCATTGGCTGCGAGGACAAAAGCACATCCGATGCTTGAGTCCCAGCCCGTTAAAAAGGCGCTTCTAGTGCTTGTGACTGCAGATCGTGGGTTATGCGGAGCATTTAACACAAATTTGCAGCGTCGTGCTGAACACTTTGTCAATGAAATGAAGGACAAAGGGATTCAGGTAGATTTCTTGACAGTTGGACGCAAAGGTAACGACTATTTCAGGAGACGGCAGGTAACGATAGTTGACAAATTCAACAACGTTATGAATAAGGTCAGCTACGATCTTGCAGGAAGTATAGTCTCAATTATTACTGAAAAATTCCTGTCGCAAGAGTATCAGGAGGTTTATCTTCTTTACAATAGCTTCAGGTCGGCAGTAACGCAGATCCTGACCCTTCGTAAGCTTCTGCCTATTGCGCCGGAAGAGGAAGGCTGGAAACCTCGAAGAGGTTATCTGTATGAACCATCTGAGGACGACCTGCTTAAAGAGCTTTTGCCTAGATATATTCAGGTCCAGGTCTATACCGGGATGCTTGATTCCGTAGCAAGTGAACACGGGGCTAGAATGTCAGCAATGGAAGCAGCCACCACTAACGCTGGAGAGATGATTAACAAGTTGACATTGAAGCTCAACAGAAAGCGGCAGGAATCAATTACAACAGAGTTAATGGAGATCGTCGGCGGGGCGGAGGCCCTTAAAGGTTAGTCCGGCTCTCTAGGAAGCCAAGTTATTATAAAGGATAGCAAGACGATTTCAGGAGGAAATCCTAAAATGAGTGTTGGAAAAATCGTTCAGGTAATCGGCCCTGTCGTCGATGTAGAATTTCCGGAGAATCAGCTACCGGCTATATTTAATGCCCTACTGATCTCAAATCCAGCGATTAACAACGAGCCGGATAATCTGGTTGTTGAGGTAGCTCAGCATCTTGGTGATAATACGGTAAGAACTATTGCTATGGACACTACCGACGGTCTGGTTCGCGGCATGCCGGCAAAAGATACCGGCGCACCTATGCAGGTCCCGGTAGGGAAAGCAGTCTTGGGACGAATCGTGAACGTGGTTGGCAGACCCGTTGATGAAGGTGGCCCGGTTAACGCTGAAGCCGTTCGGCCTATCCATAGGCCA
>JBMFSZ010000401.1:0-3397 GCA_049967315.1 Desulfomonilaceae bacterium | reverse complement strand
CGATGGTGGTAAAAATGTTCAAGTATGACAACAGGATAGAATATTGACCCATGCCCTCGACGCCAAGTCTTCTGGAAACCACATAAACCAGGGCTAGAGAAACAAAGGGATTCACTGCGCTTGGGACCGAAAGCGCGACAGTATTTTTGAGCAGGCTTTTTTTTGATTCCAGGGTCATTTTTGATTAAAGAGAGGGAAATGTTAAATCCAGGAATTTAACGTAACCGATATACTATAGAAATATCAATTCCCATGGGCCGTTTGGCCGGGTCAATGAAAATTTCAGGCTCATAGGGTTTTCCCTGAACATTGCCGATTGCATAAAGATCGAGACTTCCACCAAGCTCTCCATGAGGTAACGTCTCGGTTTTTGGCCTACCTCCTAGCGACGCAATCATAACCCCTCTGTAGATATTATCTGTAAAATACCACAGATACTGAGTATAATACTGGTACCAGATATCCACCCTTTTATGTTTTATAAACTGTTGTCCAACCGTAGCCTGTATGAATCCCCTATACTCACCGTGCCAATTAAACAGTGTCCAGCGCCTGTTGATTCTGTCCCAGGGCGCATAGCCAACTATCAGGTTATCTTTGATCCTGACGACCCAATATTGTTCAGGGGCCTGCTTTGTAGGGACTAACTTAAATTTGGTAGACCACGTGATATCCTTTTCATCCGGTGGGTGTAAGGCGTCGATGTAAGGTATTTCCTGGGCGGGTAGGTGGGAGCACATCAGTAAGACAAGCGCCAAACTGAAACAGCTTTTGATTTTCATGCTGATCTAATCCCGTAAATCGTTTCGCCCGTAGAGCATGACCTTCATATCCATGAATGGAGAAAATTTCAACAAACTTTTTGGATGGACGTTATTTCAGCTCCTGATGGCCCTGTTCACAAGCCCCCAGGTCAGGAACTGTAGCGCTACGAGCATTCCCACAGTAATCTTTCTTAACAAAATCAAGGGGAACTGCCTTGTTAACAAGAGGCGAATTCTTGAGAGGCATAAAATTTTCGTGTTGGGCATTTTCAAACTGTGGATTTTCTCCCTTTAGCGGATTCGAATCCATGGAGTTTACCCCGGAGATCAGCTTGTTCTCATAAATTCTTTTCAATTTTTTTTCAAAATCTGCAGATGTTTTCGTTGTCTGTTCGGGACAACTGAACCAACCGTTGTTTCTTAAGATGGCTACTGGCGCCGAAGGCTTAGGTAGCATTCTCCTGCAATAGGAGAAAACATTGTCGACGAATTCATTCATCTCACCTTGCCTGACTGGGCTCGTAGGATCTGAAAGCGCAATAGGCGAGGCACACTTGTATACCGTGTTATACGCCACCAAATTGGACGTCGATTGCGTTGGCGCTCCTTCGCGGCTGTGCGAGATCACAAAGGCTGCGCAAAGTTCCCATGTATTTTTGGGAGCTATATCCACCAAAATATTATTGAACACTTTGTTAGCAGACGAGCCGTAAAAGCAAATGCCGGCGTGAGTTCCACCCCTGATGAAATTGTTTTCTACAATATTGTTATGGGATCGGCCTTCGAGATATATGGCGCAGCCATAACCATCCGGCGCTCCGTTATCCTTGAACGAATTGCCTTTTACTTCACAGGAATTTGCCCACGGATCAGGACCAATCAGTAAGCCAGCTCCACCATAACCCGAAGGACCGAAAAATTCATTTTCGTCCGCTACATTATCAACAAATCTTACATTTGAACCATCAACCTGGCATCCGTGGATAGCATTTTTCAAGAATTGACAATTATGAATGCACCAATCATCCAGAGCGCAGAAGACTCCGGCTCCGTTATTTAACTGGACCTTGAGATTGTCGAGTTCCCAATGCCCATTCTGCTCGTGCTGGTCAGGGGCGGCCGAAACACCATAAGCGCCATATTTCTCAAGTGTCATGTTTCGTAATATAATATATTTTTTAGCTGTCCCATTTCCCCAACGAGCGCCAGCGTTAAAACCGAGATCGAGTTCGTAAAGATCTACAACATGATGCAGGTTTGGATCCGCATCGCCGCGTAAACGCACAAAGTAATTATTTGCACTATCCAGACAAAAACTTCCTTCAGGCATATTATGAGGTTCTTCGACCCGTGTTAGCCTTTGTTGGTCATCGACGAGCACAAATGCGTTTCTACCCGTTATTGGTTTCAGTCCGACTTTGAACCAGACCTTGCCCACTTTTTTCCAATCAGTGACGGTCACTGATCCCCTAAGAATGACTGTGTCCCTATCCACGCCTTCGTAGGTTATCGGAGAGTCAGGCAATCCTGATTTTCCACCCATTATTTGTTCATGGTATATCCCTTTATGGATTAGCGCCTTATCACCGGGTTGCATTATTTTAGACGCCTGAACTATAGACCGGAATGGTTTATCCTGAGTTCCAGGGAAGCTGTCGTTACCAGAATTTATGTCAACGTGATATACTGTAGCCCACGAAGTAAACAAACCGAGACAACTGATAATGAAAGCCAACAAAACCCTGCAAATCGCCGTCCTTATCAATTTCATCCCTCAGGACCTCTCAGATCCAACAGAAATGTAGCTCTGCACAAAAGAGTCGAAATCAATCCAATCGCTTAATTGCCTGCAACATGGCGCCGCATGTATGGAGGTCGTCATCAGTCATTTGTACAAACTCCTCTACCAGGTCCTCGCGTTTGATACCTGTTTCAGTAGTATACTTGATATCACACACGATCTTGAAACCGAGTTCTTTCAGCAGATTAACATGTCTGGAATACGGTTCACGATTGATCAGATATGGCCGTTTACCTCTCATCAATGACCATTCCAGTTTTGAACACGCCCAGTGACCATTCCATTCCTTTGTGGCCCCGTACGAACTGAAATCTATATTGTGTGTCATGAAACCATCTGAAGCGAGCCAGTGATTGAAGGCGTCATAAACCTGTTCAAGGTTGTCTACGCATTGTAGCACTGTGTTGGATAGAATCATGTCTGCAATGCCCTGTGGAAGGACTCGAAAATCCGACCACGGAGCGAGATAGAAAAAACGGATATCATTATCCCGCTCTGCTGGGGATTCAGAGAATACCTCCTTGAGGGCCGTCCTGATGCTCTGTATTCTTTCGGGTTGCAGACATTTTTCGAGATGATCATCGTCAAGTATATGGGAAGGAAACTCGTAGCTCTGTAGCGGGGGTCTGACTTCAGTAGTAAATTCATCTCCATGAGGAATGGGAGCCCGCTCTCTGAAAAGTTGAACCAGTTCCTCCAGAGTTTGAAGATTGGTATTGAGATCAGCGAATTTTATTGCATCTAGAGCATAATATTTATTAATGGTCCAAGAAAAAAGGACAGTGGTTTAAGTGCAAAGTCTGCTCTAAATTAATCAAAACTAAAGGAGCAG
>JBMFSZ010000400.1:0-3401 GCA_049967315.1 Desulfomonilaceae bacterium | reverse complement strand
TAGGATCCTGTCGACAGCATGGACTTTTGTTGGTTCGCAGTGAATCAAATTTGACTGGAAAAAAGAATTCAGTTCCTTAGCGTCAGCGAACCCCAATCGAAATCCGCGCGGGTTAAGGATAGCCATGAGACCACTTCGAAAGGACGCATGGAGATCCAGAACCAAATCATACGGGTTCTCGACAAATTTTGATCTCAACGACCTAAGGCATTTCAACGTTGTTGTCAGAGCCCTGATGTAAGTTACTGAAGTTGCCGATGGTTCCGAGGTGGAGGGAATTTCTATGGGTATTAGTTCATCAACAGCAGGATCATCCTCGATCAAGCCCGTCAAATTTTTCTGGATGACCCAGCCAATGTAGCAGTCTGCATGACGACGCTTTAAAGCGTGAACCAACGGAATCGAATGTATTACGTCGCCAAGTGAGCTCGGTTTAATTATAAGAACTCGTTTTTTGCTGAGATCCATTTATACCTAACCTTCCAACGAGTTCTTTGACCAGTTTTTCCGAATCTGTGACACGTAATCCAATTCTGAGAAAGAAAACGTCATCTCTCCTCTGGAATTCGGGAGAGAGTTTAACCCAGTCCTTTTCGGTAAACACTATTGGCGCCCCCTTGGCAACCTCAACTACGCGAGTAATATCTTTCGAGGAAAATTCATGATGGTCCCTGTAAACAATATGGTCCAATATCCGCCAGTCGAGACTCTCGACTGTCCTTTTGAACCGCGCAGGGTTGGCTATTCCGGAGACCAACAAAACATCTTTGCCCTTGAAAGTATCGAGACTGATTGCACTAGATAAGCGCCCACCCAGCAGACCAACCGGATTACTTTGATAGGTGTAATGATCGTGAGAAGCCAGAAATTGTTGGACCTTCCTGGAAGTGACTTCCTGGTTACCGTCTAGCGCTATGATGTCTGCCCTGGTCAAAGCTGATAACGGTTCTCTAAGCCCCCCCAGAGGAAACATATGGTCCTCTGTTCCTGTGACAAGAACAATATCTATGTCCCGTTTGAGTTTAAGGTGTTGGAAGCCGTCATCCAGGATTATCAGATTACATTGCAAATGAGAGTTCACATACCTTATGCATTCCAAGCGATCTTTTCCCACAATTACAGCAGCCTTGTTTCCAAGATTACTGGCCATCAGGAATGGTTCATCTCCGACAAGCTTTGGATCAATTTTAGGACTAACTGACCTGCCATCACTAACCAGCAAGTATTCAGAATTGTAGGAGCCACGGTAGCCTCGACTAACTACGCATGGTCTAAACCCCTTTTTCGCAAGCATATCAACAAGGAACATGACAAATGGCGTTTTACCAGCTCCACCCATACAAATATTGCCAACTGAAATGACTGGTATTGGAGCTGTGTAACTGCCTAAAACACCTAATTCATGGGACAGGCGCCACGCAGATTGTACCAAATAATACACGCCCGCGGACACGCTAACCAGAGGGTATGTGACGCAGTCAATTATCGTTCGAGAATAAGGCTGGCGGATAGCCATTTATTCGGCAATCTCTCAGTCTGAATTCGAAAATTGAAGATTATAAAGTCTGGCGAACTCTCCATTCATAGCCAGCAATTCGCTATGAGAACCTTCTTCTACTATTCTTCCTTGAGCCATTACATAAATACGATCCGCATTTTTAATTGTGGAGAGGCGGTGTGCCACAACCAGGGTGGCCCTACCCTTCATAAGCTCTTCCAGGGCGGCTTGCACTGATTTCTCTGAATCCGAGTCCAGGTTGCTTGTGGCCTCATCCAGGACAAGAATTGGAGGATTTTTAAGTAAAGCTCTTGCTATTGCTATTCTTTGGCGCTCACCACCCGATAGTTTGATCCCATTTTCACCTATGAAACTGTCGTAGCCTAGAGGTAGTGCGACAATAAAGTCATGGGCATGAGCCGCTTTAGCCGCCTGAATGATCAACTCCAGAGGCAATTCGGGCCGCCCATAGGCTATATTGTTTCTGACAGTGTCGTCAAAAAGGATAGTTTGTTGGGTTACAATGCCAATATTTTCACGGAGTGATCGTTGAGAAACCTTCCGCACATCTATACCATCGACAAGCACCTGACCTTCTAACGGGTCATAAAATCTTGTAACTAGATCGAGTAATGTACTTTTACCAACTCCACTTTCTCCTACGATAGCAACAACTTCTCCAGGATTTACCTCGACGTTGACATTCTTGAGAACAGGTGTTGAATCATAAGAAAAACAGACGTTCCGGAATTCTACCCTGCCAGATATTTCTTCTAAAGTTATAGCGTCGGGGGCGTCAAGAACATCCGGTTCGACATCGAGAAGATTGAAAATTCTTTCACCCGCGCTCAAGCCCTCCTGTAAAGAATTGTTAACTTCACTGATACGTTTTATGGGCTCGTAAAGCATTACAAGAGCGGCCATGAATGAGAAAAAAGTCCCCTGGGTAGAGTCTCCTTTAATTACCTGGTAACCGCCGTAAGTCACAATGGCGCAGACTCCAAAGCCCCCAAGAGCTTCCATCACGGGATTTGACATTGCCCTGACCTTAAACCTGCGCATAAATGCCTTAAAAAGAGTGTCATTTACTTCAGCGAATCTTTGTCGTTCGTAATGTTCCATCGCGAAAGCTTTAACTATCCTGATGCCGGTAATTGTCTCATTCAGCCTTTCGTTGATAGATTCGAGCGAAACCAGCATTCGCCTGGAATAACGCTTCATCCTTCTTCCAAAGTTTATCAAAGGATAAATTGCTAGCGGAAAAACCACCATTGCAATCAAAGCGAGTTTATAGTCTCTATAGAAAACAACGGCGACCAGGAAGCAAACTGTCAAAGTGTCTCGCACTACCCCAGTTATAACAGAAGTTAGGGCCCCCTGTACAAGAGACACATCGTTGTTCATTCTAGACAACAATTCCCCGGTAGAATGTCGGGTGAAAAAACCGACTGACATGTCTTCCAACTTGCAGAACATTTCGTATCTTAGATCGCGAATAATGCTCTGGCCTATAAACGCCATGAGGTAGTATTGACCAAAATCACAAAGACCTTTAAAAACATATACTGACGCCACGACGACAGGGATCAACATCAGCATTCGGAGGTTCTTCTGAAAAAAAATGTCATCCAAGGCTGGTTTGACGAGATACGCAAGTGACGCGGTAAGAGCCGCTACTCCCATCATGCATAGTCCAGCCAGAAACAACTTGCCAAAGTATGGCGTCAAATATTTCAAGAGTCTTTTGTAAACAGACAATTACTGCCCCAACTAGCGCCTATCCCAAGAAATTTCAAGAAACATCAGGTTATCCGTGGTAATTCGGGAAAGATCTCTAAATCTAACTGTCGCGAGAGGGGGAGTCGTCCCATAATATATTCCCGGACGAAGGAATACCAACTAG
>JBMFSZ010000399.1:0-3430 GCA_049967315.1 Desulfomonilaceae bacterium | reverse complement strand
GGGCTAACCAAAACGGTGTTATAACAGTAAAACTCCCGTTGCCGCCTGCTAACCTCCCAACACTCTGGAACGATGATCAGCGCTTTGTGGAATCTTACATGGACCCATTCCCGGGTTATTATCTCACCGGAGATGGGGGCTACATTGACGAAGACGGGTACGTATTTGTCATGGGCCGGATAGATGATGTTATTAATGTCGCTGGTCATCGTTTGTCTACCGGCGGAATGGAAGAAGTTCTGGCTAGACACCCTGATGTCGCTGAATGCGCCGTGGTAGGCGCGGCTGATGATTTGAAAGGCCAGGTTCCGGTAGGGTTCATTGTATTGAAGGCTGGGGTTACAAAACCTCAGGAACAGATAATCGAAGAAGTCATCAAAATGGTTCGCAATGAGATCGGGGCGGTAGCTTCATTCAAAAAAGCAGTTGTAGTGAATCGATTACCAAAGACACGATCAGGGAAAGTCCTAAGGGGAACGATGAGAAAGATCGCGGATAACGAAACCTACTCCGTTCCATCAACGATTGATGATCCTACGACCCTCGATGAAATAGGGTCCGCGTTGAAAACCATTGGTTATGCGGTGTAGGCGTCTCTGTCAGCCGAAAAAGCGGCCCTGTTCTGGGCCGCAATCAGGTCTCTGAGGGTTGAGACGCCAACGTTATTAAGCCTTTTGGCCAGGAACAAAAATAAATAAGCGGTTTGCATTGCATCTTCAAGAGCATCGTGCTTTTCGAAGAGCGGCAAACCGTATTTTTTTGCCAGGTCGTTGAGAGCAAAAGAAAAACCGGTTGTAGTCTCTTCGTAATAGTTTCTCCTCCTATAGTCCTCGTAAAACATGGCGATCCTCATAGTATCGACTACAGGGTTTTTTATGGTTCCACCCAAACATGTCCTTGTCGCCCGGTTCAGGAAATTCATGTCAATCTGCACAAAGTGTCCTACTAAGATGGCTCCGCTAATGAAATCAACGAAGTCTGGCAATGTTTCACAGAGAGCAGGGGCATCGATTACCTGGCTCGGAGTAATCCTGTGTATCAAAGTGCTATCTTTTGGAAGAGGCTTTTGCGGCCTGGCATAACAAAAAAAATTCTCGGCCAATCTGATCTGAAGTTTGCGAACCTTTACGGCCCCGATCGACACAATTTCATCGGCGCTCGGTTCTAGACCCGTCAACTCGGTATCGAAAACTACAAAATCATAATCTTCCAGTGACCTGTTCCAGTTAAAGTCATAGAAGATTTTTCGATTCTTTTTTATTGCTTCATGCTTGGATAATCCAAACCACTTGAAAAAATTTAGCACGTTACTATTCCAGGACCCTGAATTCCGCCTTCACATAAGCTTGCATCCTTCCTATGACACCAAAGGCTTCCTTGAGTGTTTTCTTCTCCACATTTGTGAGTTCGGCAGGATCTATATAATTGTCAGGTTGTTTGCCAGATTCTAGCAGTCTCAATTGATGTATGAGGCGGATTTGAGTCTGAAATTCGTAAGCTTCAACAGTTTCCGTGTAGAGCTCACTAGGTATGGCTCCAGATTCCCCCAATATGCGTAGCCTGGTAAGAGTGTTGGTTTCCCTTAGTCCGTTTCTAAGCGCCATAATCCTGGCGAAGTCTACAAAAGGTGTCAAACCTCGTGTCTTGATATCGAGACGATCTTTGTGCTCGCCATTTTTCTCGACCAGAAAACCCCTGAAGAAAGAGAGAGGGGTTTTCGTGGCGATACAATCTTTGGCCAAATGCATCAGGAACATTGCTCTGTTGGGAGCCTGGATTACAACGTAGTCTCTCAGACGCTCGGCCAGGCTGGTTGTGCCGTAACCAGACCTGAAATCAAAGAAGATCGTCGCGTGCAATACAGCCTGGGGTTCAGGCGCGCTCATCCATCTGTCGAAGTAATTTCTCCACACAGCGAAAGGTTTTCGCCATTTGGGATTCGAAGCCATAATTTCGCCCTTGCAGAGAGGGTAGCCGCAAGCTTCAATGTGTTGTATTGCGAGATTACCAAATCGTCTAAAATATAATTTTCCCTCCTTGACATGGTCCCAATCCTCTGGGGGCGTCTCATAGATTAGAGCATTGTCCTGATCTGTCTTGAAAGTCTGTTCCTGTCTTCCCTCGCTGCCCATTAAGAGCCAACAGAATGGATAGGGTGGCGGGCCCAACTGCTTTTCCAAAAGATAGAGGACACGATTTACTATGTGATCGTTGAGCGCTGTTATCATCCTCGCTACGTCGTCAGCCTTGGCCCCTTCCGTGATCAGCTTTCGTACTATAAGGGTATTTGCCTCGGACAGCGGATAAAGACCTTCAATTTTTGTCTGGGCAATTATTTCCCTGTATAACGATATCGGTGAAACCCCCTGGTCAACCATAATGTCATGACTCGATACGACACCAACGATTCCTGAATTGCTAGTTACAGCCAGATGGTGAGTTTCCAGGTTCATCATGGTCAGCAGCGCGTCAAAACAGAGTGTATCTTCGTGTATGGATTGGATGGGTGATGACATCGCCTCAGAGGCTGGGGCCTGAGAACTAAGTCCCTGCGAAACTACCCGAGTACGAAGATCATTATCGGTAATAACACCAACAACGTCGCCTTTCTCATCAGTGACCAGAACCGATCCAACCCCCCTTTCCGTCATGCGTGATGCGGCCCTCTGAATGGTATCCGACGCGGAAACTGTCTCCAACGGTCTTTTGATAATATCCCCCACTTTCGAGGAGAAAAGTCGTAGCCTCTCTTCGGGCTTGGGGTGTAATTTCTGAGTCCGAAGTTCCTCATACGCGCTAGCAATTTCATCGCTCGAGAATTTTTCCCACAGGTGTCCGGCAAAAGAGGGGATTCTCTTCAGAAGATCGAGGAAGACTTCCTTTTCAAGCAGATAACAGAATGTATCTTCTATAGCTTCTACGGTGAACAGGGACTTGACCCCGCGTATAATGGAAAGTGCTCCAAACTGGCTACCTTCACCCCTCACATCCTGAAGGATTGACTTATCCTCTGAGTCTACAAGACTTATTTTAACGGCCCCACGAAAAATCAGGAACAGGTAGTTGAGTTCAGATTCATTCTGGCGCAATATGACCGAATCTTTTTCAAAAAAATCGACTAATACTCTTCTAGAAATTCTTTCCAGAACCTGTTCTTCAAGGTCGGCAAAAGGTTTAATCGACTTAAAAAATTCCTGAACTGCTTCAGGGTCGGCCTTGTGAGAGTCTTTTTTTTGCGGCATGAATCGCTCCCTATAGAAGATTAATCCGGTTCAAACCACGAATTCGTAGGAATTATTCATAAAAAGCTTTCTTTCACAATTAACTGAAAACGACCAATCAGATCAAAGGTTTCTTTCAATGTTCTTTTTTCGAGCTCTGTGAGATCGCTCGGATCAATAATGTAGCCTGGCAAATCATTGATCGCTAT
>JBMFSZ010000398.1:0-3438 GCA_049967315.1 Desulfomonilaceae bacterium | reverse complement strand
GACTGATTTGCAACTAAAACAATATTATTTTTTGGACTTTTATAAAATGGAAAATTTTTCTGGAAAATTATCTTCTGAACGTTTTTACAACGAAATTCTTGACATACTCGATCATAGAGGCGTACTCAAAGAACGCCTTCCTTTTACACCTGGACTCCTGGAAGAGGCTGTCTTTTTCGCTTACAAAATGAGATTCATCACGCAGGGAGATGTTAAAAAATATCTAAATCTTACCCGTGAAGAATCTAGAAAGAAAATCCGCGAGTGGAACAGTGGCGATGAAGGAAACTGCGCCTGCCGCATGGCCAGAAACCCCTTAGTTGAACAAGGAGAGATCTGAAGGGTAAAGTCAAATCTTTCCTTATTGCTCAACTACATCCTTGCTTCCTGTCCGAAATCAACTGAAGAAAATTATCGATCTGTTTTTCAAGATTTTCAAAAGAATATAGACGCGGATCGTTTTGGTCAGCTTCGAAAATTACTCCTGGGATACCTGTATGATCAAAAATTGCATCCCTAAGGGCAATCACATCTTGAGAGATCCATTTGCAGCTTCTGTTGGAATGAAAAAGGAAGCCGTCAAGCCTGTACTTTTCAGCTAGTTCGACATATTTTTCAATTCGGTAATCCAGATCAAGGTTAAAAGTATACAAGTACTGATTTGTCCAATCAGCGAGAGGATCTTGCTCATTAACAGCGAGCTGGCTCCACGCCCACGTGTAAATTGAAGTGACTACAGCAGCCTCCCTGCTGGCAAGAAAACCTGACAGCCTCCCCAATTCGGCCCAGATTGGCAAATTGTCCCAAAATAGCCTGAAGCGTTCGTTTGGGACCGCGCCCATTTTTTTGTCCACGCGTTCCTCGAGTTCTTTAACCAGGCTTGCATAAAATTCTACCGCTGTTTCCGTCCCTCTTTGCGACACGATTGGGAACATGGATATAAATTGATCAAAGACCGTCATAGGTGAAGGAACATTCTCACCCATGATAAGCATCTGGGTCCATAGATCAGAGGCTTGTTTAGATAATCTTATTACACTCTTGAGTTTGGACTCATCCAGAGCTTTTCCCATGATATCTTCAAGTGTCCCAACCAGGTGATCTAACTGGCGCCTCACATATGTCTCCGCCGCGGGGTCCCTTTCCCCGTCTCCCGAATGTGGAACATCGACGAGAACCATTGGGGCATTGTATAACCGACTCAAAACTTCGAACCACTTTGTAAGTGTGCCGCATTGGCAATTTATTATCAGTAACAGATCTGGTTTAGGCAGACCCCACGTAGGACTTATCCCGGCCTTTGTCCAGCCAATATCACACCTGGCATATGAACAGAGATCTATGGAATATCCTATGCCTTCGGCTGCTGAAGATAATTCTGTAGCCATTTTTCGCGCGCCAATCACGGCAGCATGATTCTCTGGATAAACAGGGAACATGTCCATTGCATAAATTAGTTCAACAGGAGTGAAGACATTGCAGTAGACTACAGGTTTATTGTTTTGAGGAGCCATATGCGCTGAAGTGAAATAGTCGGTGGTTATTTTTTTTATTGCCTTGAGTGCCTTGATTGGTTCCATTTCTTTGCCTTTGGAATAGTTATGACCTTAAAGCGTTATATTTAAAGAGCTACCTTGTCACTCATCTATCAAAACACATCCCTTTCTTGATCGGTCAGGGAAGATCGCCAGCAAGGATCTCTTTAAATGCTTCCAGTCTGAGCCTGATCTGACTCATTGAAGTTCCCCTACTTGAGGTTTCAAGAACAAGGTTCGGAATATTGTTCTTTTTGAGCGCATTTACGAAATCAGGGGTATCAAAGGCGGCGGCTTCACAAAATTTCGGATTTAAAAAAATTACACCTTCAGCCCCACAGGACCGAACTCGTTCCAAAAAGTGCGCTGGTGTTTTTCTTGGTTCTGCAAAATAGCCAGTATACGGTATCATGGACATATGACGATCTACCAGCGATTGAAATACATCGCCATTGACGTTCGGATTGACCATTACGGAGCGAAAACCGGTTACTATTTCATCTCCCATTAGAACAAATCCCAACTCATCAAATAATTTGGTAATTTCAGGAGGATCCCATACTTTACCGCGAACATAAATTTTTGCACGGTTCGAGTTTCGTTCCTCCGGAGCGCTCCACGGTAAATAAGTCATAAGTTCCAAGTGGTTCTTCCTTGGAAATCTGAATGAGGATTCGAACAATGTGATTACGCGGTTCGCGGTCCAAGTTTCAGGGCACTTTTGCATCTTAAAATATGCAGATTTGAGTTGGTTTCTACTCTCAGAACAGATTGAAATCGACTGGGAAATGCTTTCTTCGCTGATTTCTAGTCCTGTGATCCCAGACAGCCATCTTGAAATTCGCACGTATTCTTCCCGAAGGTATTGGCTGGCATCAAAGTCGCCGATTTTTTTGGGCAATCTGAGAAATTCAGTTGGAATATCCTTAAAAAGACTGCGCCACAGGTGATAGAGATTTCTCGTAGTATCACAGACGTATGGAATTATAACGCCATCCAGAAAATCTAAGGCGCCGCTAAGTTTCAAGTCCAATATGCCCATGGCATGGCTGCAGGAGTAGCCTGGAATTTTCGCCTGCGCTAGATTGATTGAAATCCCGGAACCAGCCAACGCTACAGGAATCGCCCCAGCAGCGTATATCAATTCTTCCGGAACATCTGGAAGAACATGACCTATTATTTTTGTTCCTTTATTCCTTTTTTCTCCTATAATTTTAGACCAGGGATCCTTGACAATGTCATGAAAAGGAATCCAGGGGTCCGATACTGCAGCAGTCACGGTTCCTCCTGATTTTTTATTACCAATATCTGATAATGATGTGACGCGCATTTTGTCAGAAGTTCTGTTTGCCTGTTTTCAAGAACTGATTAAACTAAATTGCAAAAGTCAGAGTGGCATGGAGAAGTTGCTTGGAATCGATGCCTTTTTTACACGCCAATAATATCTTCACAATCACATTTGAAGATGATTTGGAATTCACGGAGGTAAGGTCCATCCTTGACCAACTGATGGAGAGAAATGCTTTCAGCCAACAAATTCAGGAGGACGAAGGAGCCTATTGCCTTACCTGTGGCCATGCGCAGTTTAGTGTATGGGTAATCGAATTGGAGGTAATCATCAGGCGTGATTGATGATTACCATAATACCCTTATTTGCCTCGCACTACCCTTGCTCCGAGAGTTGAGCAATTTTGGCCTTTACAAAATCTGCATCCGGAGCTTCGGGGAAAACTTTCAAATATTGCTTGTAAGCTTGGGCTGCTTCTTTTTTCTTGTTCATCATTTCATATATTCGAGCTATAGACGAGTACGCTTCGCGTCTATATGGAGAATTTATATCCCTGGTTAGCTGATCAAACAAATTTATAGCTTTTTCATATTCTTTAAGAGCCATTTCAGACTG
>JBMFSZ010000397.1:0-3470 GCA_049967315.1 Desulfomonilaceae bacterium | reverse complement strand
CTTTTCCTGAGGAGTCCACTCCTAAAGGTGGATCCGCCCACCTTCTCATCGTGAAACCCTTGAACCAGGCCCCTAACCTGGTCTGGCCATTCAGCCAGTCTCTGGTTTTGGGAGGCGTCCAGTCCTTTTCATCCATGGGTGGCTTAAACGGCCCGCGGGGAGGGATCAATTCAGCATAATCGCCAACAAACTTGTGCAAGATAGCCTGAGTCTGTGGATCATTAGAAGCCGCATTGATAGACCACATCCAGTATTCGGCCCGTTCGTCGAGCATGAGATGGTAACCATAATCCTGAAAAGACCAGACAGCGTGACAAGCGGAGCATGCCAACAATTTTCTGTGTTGCTTAATTCGATGTGGAATTACATCGGAGCGAAGAATTGGAATTTTGATATCAGGTCTGCGTTTGAGCGCCACGTCTCCGTTTAAATCTTTTATAATCTGAGGATGATCCAGATTTACGTGGCAGTTCTCACAGGATGTTTCAGGCGTTTTACTGGCGTTGATCGGATGTCCTGTGCCATGAATCTGACCTATGGTATGGCAGTCGGTACAAATCATACCGGATCTGTAATGAATGTCCGCTTGAAGAAAATGCTGTTCAGAACCGTAAATGGTAGGCGCCTGCCTGCCTTTCATAACAGGACTCCGAAAGCCTCTGTTGAAATCTTTTTCAAAAAGGCCAACGTAATCACATCCCACGTGGTTGGAATTGTGACATTTAAGACATGGTGTAATTCCAGGGTTTTTAACGATAGCGTGCATGGCGGGTTTAAGTGAGTCGGCGTTGGAGTAGGGGGTGTGGCAGGCCGAACATCCCTGGCCTCTTTGTTCTCCCGGACGCTGAGATCCTTTGGTGTTGAGGTGGCAGCGAAGACAGGACCTTCGAAGAAGATCGTCGCCCAGGTTTCCCGTTGCCACCTTGGTTGGCGCCGCAGTATTCCCACTGCCGGGGGGAGTATTTCTAGCCTCTAGTTTGGAAATAAGTTCGAGCTTTGGCGTTGGTATTTCTCTCAGTCCGGAAAGGGTTTTCACCCCGAAAACCGGGTTGGCCGTCTCTTGAGCCCCAAAAGCGTACCGGGTATGGTTTATGACTTTTGGAGCCAATGCCATAGGTGAATTCTGAACGTTGTAGGTTTCTCTGGGATGACACCGGCCGCATGTTTGGCCAACATTATCCAAAGCGCCGGGGTCGGCTAGGAGTCCATCGTGAGCTTCATCCTTTTTAGGAGCCTGAATGTTGCCCTTGTGGCAAATTTCACACGAGAAAGCATGGTGTTGGTCCATTTCGGAATTCTGAGGATGGCATTTAACGCATGATCCTGGGTTAGGGCAAGGAACCCCGGTTGGTTTGAGGGGTGGATCACCCCACCAAGCTGGATAAAGATTCTTCGGAGGTAGAGAACCGGAGTCTGTCAAAGCCGGGTCAAGCTTAAGTCCATCTGCTCTGGCAGTCGTGGGCCCAATGGCAATTAGAACGGCCAAAATTATACTGGCCAGAGTAAGGGGAGACAGGGGCGTGATCATCCTCTGGGGGGACAATCCAACCCTGTCATCTGAATTGCGATATGATTCTTTGCAATTGATCGGTCGGCAGGGCTCCTCCTCCAGGATTGTTTCTCGCGAAATTAATTAAAATTCCCTGTACTGCTGCCATGGCTTGGGGATAATTTGGATGTTGAGGAGTAATTCCATTCAATGCAAGGATATGGGTAGCAGCTTCTCCCTCGCGCCCTGGGACAAGGTTGAGGGGGTTGGGCCATACGAATCTTGGCTTTTGGACTTCATGTTTTGGCGGAGGCGCAGGTTGCCGGACTTCACGAGGTGTTGGGGGATGTTCCTCAACCGGCGCTTCGTGCTTGGCCGGTGCAGGAGAAGCCTCAGGGGCGGCGGCCTTGGATCCGAGACAATAATCGTGATTTCGAAAACACTTCAGCTTGCATTGCTCAAGATAGTAAGGGTCATTGCCCGCTTTCTGGCAACATTCGTTGCACTGCTCGCGAGTCTGCTTAAAAAGCGCCTGGCTGTTGGCGTCATTCATGGAAACGGGCAAAAAGACCAATTCCATTACAAAGACCATTAGAGCTAAAGAAGCTGATCTTTTTGACATTGCAGGTTTGGTCGTCACAGGCTTGCTGATCATTTCTCATCTCCGCGCGCCAAAGATGTTCTGAAGATAGCCCTTATTTGGGCTAGTTTACTCCACGGCAAGTTCCAGTCCAGTTTACTAAAATGATTTCAATACGCAAGGTTAACAGAGTTTTTACTTTTTATCTGAGCCTCCGAGTTGGGTACATTTCTTGTCCGCGGTAGAGTAACTCAGATGCTTCTTCCACCCAGAAAGTGGTTTGTTCCCAGATTCATACATTTGTTCCCATTTGTCGTCAATGGGGTCCCAGACAAAAGACCTGTACCTGAAACTGTTTTGGCTCTTGAAATATATTGTCAAAGACCATTCTTCGGTTGTCGAATCACAGCACATTGTGGCGTAAAAAGATTTCTCCTGCCGCTTGAGGATATTCATAGCCAGGTTCTTGATTCTGTTCACATACTTGGTATGGTCATGCTTTTTAAAAGAAGGTTGTTTTCCTTCCGGTTTCATCCATTCGTTGTCATCGGATTCTTTTATCTTTACTTCCCCCGGTTTGTCTCCCTGGATTTGTTCCGACTCCGGGGGAATCTTTCCTCTTTCGGGACCAACCAGACGTTTGGAGGCCCTGTCCTCGCTGTTCAAATCCTTGCTGTCAGCGCTGCGTAGGGGTCCCGCGCGCCCGGCGGACTGAATATCAGGAACATTCGACCCACTGGTTGATTTGTCGGGGGTCTTATTCTTTTCCGTGGATTGGGGCTGCTTTGTTTCTGTTTTTTTGCTCTGTTGTGACGAGTCGTTATCAGCTTTGGATGTGAGTCTGGGCTTGATTAGAGCTGATCCAGTTTTAGCGGATTTTGATTTTTGGTCATCCGTTTTTTCAGCTTTGAATAATCTGGACGCGCACCCAGTCAGAATAGTGATGGCAATGATAAATATTATGGCGAGTTTTGGCAACAGACTAAGCTGTTTATATTTTATGGATCTAAATGTGTGAAACGCTTTCAGGAGCATGTGGGAAATAATGCGCTCCGATCTGAATGATCATTTGAGGATTTATTCATAAAACGCGGTATATTGGTAATATTTTTCTGTGTGAAAGGCAACAACTTCAAATTAATAAGGCGCTCTACTGAGCGCCTTTTCCTCAAACAAAAAAAGGAGACAATTGTTAAACGGTCTTCCGGGCGATTCTAAACCACCGAATCAGTTTTGTTTGTCCACGGGTGGATAAATGTCTGACTGGACAGTACAATCAGGCTGGCTGGCGGTATTCGGGCCTTTAAGTCCGACCTTCCTGTAGATGGATATGCATGTTGAGCCGATCCATTTTTGCGGAAGGATTTTTTCCGTGAGCCACACGAGAATGAATATAATCGC
>JBMFSZ010000396.1:0-3475 GCA_049967315.1 Desulfomonilaceae bacterium | reverse complement strand
CGCCGCGCGTAACCGGAGACAGGCCTGGGCGTACTTCATGATCGCGTTCGGCGTATGGGATATATTCTACTATGTCTGGCTAAAAGTATTCCTCGACTGGCCGGCAAGTTTGATGACATGGGATCTGTTATTCCTGCTTCCTGTTCCCTGGGTCGGGCCAGTACTCGCCCCAGTTATTATTTCCATAGGTCTTATAGCTGGCGGTGTAGTCGCGCTTGCTTTTGAAGATAAAGGCCAGCCCCTCCTGCTTCCATGGAGAGACTGGCTGTTGATATCACTTGGCGGCATTATAGTGATAATATCCTTCTGCTGGGACTACAAAAATATCATGGCAGGAGGATTTCCGAATCCGTTTGAATGGAGAATCTTTGGCGCTGGCCTTGTCCTATCAACAGTCACATTCCTGCTGGCAGTAAGAAAACATCTAGCGGCCTGAAAAACCTTTTCCTACAGAGAGGTTATCTCCACTGACGTTGAAACGTTTTCATCCCAGCCATCCCAAAGGTAATCGTTTTCCTTTCCGTCCGCAATCAACCTGAGCGCATAACGCGCCTGCTCCTCGTACAATTCACAGAACGCGCCTGGATGGTTCATGGCTCCATTTATTTCAAACGCTTCGGCTGGGCACGGCGAACCACAGAAATGGCGCACAGCGCAGGAAGAACACGGCTGGATATTTTCCACTTTCCTGCCAGTAACAGTCTTGAATGCCTCTGTTTCAAGGATTTCGGCTATATCACCGCTGAACAGGTTCCCACCATTAAACCCAGGCACACCCACGAACTCGCTGCACGGGAACAGATCGCCTTTGGCTCCGACAGCGAAAAAACATCGGCCTCCACCACATGGCGAAATATCACACATCAGGCGGCGCGCCGATGGAGCGACTACGCTGACGAGAACATTGGCAAAATTGGCTATAACAAGCTTCCGTCCCGTCTTTTTGTAAAGCTCATGCGTTCTGTCAAGGGCCGCGCTGTAGTGTGGCCAAAGCTCGTAATCCATTGGTTTTATTTCACGAGCTCCCTGTCTGGTACACCTGACAGGATTCAACATTCCGATTGGGACCTCGAGTTGGTGCATAAAATCAACAATCTCGCAGAGGTTGGCCATGTTCTGATTCGTTACGGTACAGATCACATTATAGTTTGGGTAACCTCTGAGTTTTTCCAACACAGACGTGACCTTGCCGAAAAACCCTTCTCCGTTCCAGTTTTTTCTTGTCGAATTGGCAATTGCGGCTTCGTGGCCATCCAGAGACAAGCCTATGCCAATGCCCTCTGAAGTGAGAAACGAGATAGATTCTTCGTCAAGGAGTGTTCCGTTTGTCTGAACACCAAAAAGAAAATCATCCTTAAATTTTTTAATTCCGGCAAAAACCGCGTCACGGGCAAGCATGGGCTCTGAGCCGTGAAAAATGATCTGCGGCAATCTTCCTTCTGGAAGAGTCCTGCTGAAAAACTCCTTCAGGATAGACAGAGCTGAAATCAGTTGATCTTCTGTCATCTGAACCCCACCCTGTCTCATTGTCTCAGGTATATAACAATAGGAGCAGTTCAGATTGCACCGTTCAGTCGGATTGAAATAGACGGCTGAAGGCTTCAGGCCAAACCTGAGATTGTCTATCTCCTTGACAAAATCATCGCGTTTCTTGTGGAATTCCTTCATTAATGCGCTCGAATCATCAAGAGCTTCAGCTATCTTCTCCTTTTTCAACAGTGACCAGAATGCGGTGTCCGGATCTATGAGGGCCACGTAGTCCTTGTGCCCGATGTCAACGAATTGCATTGTAGGACCTGCCCCCGTATTCGAGTAGCGGCCCCTTGAGTAGCCGAACTGTTTTTCCTGCTGGTTATGTTCCATCAATATTTCTCCCCGTAGATGTCTGGTTCCGTTAAAATTTGAGGGTGGGGCGCGTCCCGGTTAAAGTCCGCGCCGCCGGTTTGGGTCGCGTTACTTGGCTTTCGCGACGATCAGAATGTAATGAGACAGACCTGTGCCGTCAGCAGAGCAGTTCTTGCGATAGGCGATAACGTCCTTCATATCAGAGATCACCTCCTTTCTTTGGAATCGCATCGTGCAAATAAAAAAAGCCCTGACGCCTATAAAGGCGCAGGGCTGCTTTTTCCATCAGATTACCCTAGCCTGACAACTCGTCTTCTGGCTCCCGGGTCATCCTCCTCCCATCCTTCCCATCAGGTTTTAACCTGACAGTGGATATTCGGGATTCGTAACCGGTTACAGCGGCGGGACCGCCACGGAATTTCACCGTGTTCCGTTAGCTACCAAGCTATATGGGTTTATCTAGCAACAAATTGACGGAAATTGTCAAGAAAAAATTGAAGAGCTCCAAACCCTGATATTCGACCATTTGGCTTGTAAAAGACGTGAGGCGAATATATCATCCTCATATCATGCAGATAGATGTTTCCCCATATATTGCGCGATTTCAACAGAGAAAAAGCTAGCGTAAATCCGCTTTAAAGCGTCATTAGGCCAAAGCGGTCGAAATCACCGCAAAAGCTGTGGAATCATTGCGGACAGATTTTAAAGCTAAAAGAGTTTTGGCCTTCGGATCAGTCACACATGAGGACCTGTTCCACTTCGGTTCCGACTTGGATCTGGCCGTATGCGAGTTGCCTCCCGGCGAGTTCTTCCTGGCTGTCGGCCAGTTGCAGTCGCTTGATCCGTGAATTTCAATTGATCTTGTAATGTTCGAAGAGGCCCCCGAATCATTGCGGAAGCTTATACTCGAGGAGGGAATTGACCTGTGACTGATAACTTCCTGCCACTTGTCGGTCGTATCAGACAGTCCCTCGAGGACCTTGACTCAATCGTTCAACCTGCCAATACCCTCGTGGACAGGTATCAGACCAGTCTTGACGATGGATACCTGGACCGGGTTGCGCTCAACCTGCACACGTTTTATTCGGCAATCCATTTCAATCCTTTCGCGCCCTCAGCCGTTCCAGATCCTTGTCCACCATCATCCTGATCATGCGCTCAAAATCCAGTTTCGGGTTCCAGACCAGCTCTGTCCTCGCCTTCGATGAATCCCCGCACAGCGGAAGGCCTTCAGCGCCTCGTTTGAGAGATTCCTCCACCTGCACATAGTGACGCCAATCCAAACCGACATGCCCAAACGCTATATCAAGCACATCCATCACAGAATGCAGTTTGCCTGAGGCTAGCACGTAGTCTTTCGGATTGGCGGCGTTCATCATCAGCCACATGGCATCAACTATGTCACCAGCGTAGCTCCAGTCCCTGACCGTTTCCAGCGCTCCAAGCTCCAGCAGATTCTGTTTCCCCATTTTTATTGAAGCAGCGGCCAAAGTTATCTTCCGTGTAACAAATCTAGGCGGTCTCCATTCTGACTCGTGGTTGTACAAAATGCCCGAACATGCAAAAATACCAAATTTGTCCCGATAATTCTTTGTCAGATGATAGGCGAACACTTTGGAGGATCCATAAG
>JBMFSZ010000395.1:0-3481 GCA_049967315.1 Desulfomonilaceae bacterium | reverse complement strand
ACAGGGTTTTGTGACAGGTTGGTGTGCGCAAAGGCCATTATATTTTTGTCAAACTGTGATTTCTCAACTGGATGGCAGGTGGCGCAATCCTTGGGGGTGACAGTGAGATGGACCTTCTGATCGTTGTGATTAAACGTGTCAGAATGGTCTTGAGTGTTAAGAAGATGGCATTCCGCACATCCGACAACTACGTTTTTCAGGTGGTCCGGAACGGTTTTTGCGGATACTCGTCTCTCAAGCTCCGCTCGTGCCAAGGCATTTTGGGGCGTTATTTTGGAATGGTTACTTCGTCTCCAGTCAGCGACAATAGCAGGGGTTACTGAACTATGGCACGCTATACAATCCTGGCTCGAGTCACTGATCGGCTGTTCCTGCGCGAAACAGGTTGAGTAACAAATCAACAGGCCAAACCCAAAAAGCACAAACCTGGAACCTAATTGATTAAGAGCGGCGAAATGAGTCATGAATCTGTACCACCTTAAAATTTTAGTTATAGGAGACTACCATTCGGATTCCCCACAAGTTAAGAGTGAAACATGCTCTAACCAGCTCTACCAATCACTGATCAAGGAATCAGTTTAAGTCCTGTAAAAATTATTCAATAATATTAATGATCCCTGACTACAACTTTTTGAGTTCGTTAATCAGGGTCTCAAGTTTTGGTACAGTATTGATGTCATGAACATCGATGTAACGAATTACGCCTTTCTTATCGATCACAAAAAGAGCTCTTTCTGTTACACCATTGGATCTCAGTATGCCGTATTTTTTGGCTACCGAGCCATGGGGCCAAAAATCTGAAGCCACAGGAAACCACAATCTCCCGATTTCCCTGGTCCAAGAATACAAAGTCGGAATATTGTCCACCGTTATCCCAATCAGTTGGGTGTCATACTTGTCAAAAAGGTCCTTCGCAATATTGTAGCCAGGCCACTGTTGAGAACAAACCGGAGTCCATGCCGCAGGGACGAACGACAAAACAACATTCTTCCGGCCGCGATACTGACTCAATGTAATGGAGCCGCCGGACAGCAACGGCAGAGAAAAATCAGGCGCCAAATCCCCAATCTTCAGACTTGTTGCGCTGTCCACAGGCGCTAGTCTCCCAGGATCGTAAATCGATGAGTCAGCCGGAGCCGAAACGCTCACGCCCGGTCGAAAGACGGAATACAAAAACAAAATGATGAGGAATGCAGTAGTTGGTAAACATTTTTGTTGAATCATGGAGATCAATCTCTATTTCGACATTGCCAACAGCTCTTTCAAGAATTCACCAGCGTCTTTAATCGCCCCGACCCTAGTAAAAACAGCCTTTATCTTTCCATTCCTGGAAAGTTTTCCAACAATAAAAGTTGGAGTCCGAATGTTCTGTGAAAGGGCTTTCTGAATAGCCAGGTTGTCATCCGGTATCAAAGGAAACGAAATATTAAATTTTTTCCTGAATACACTGACTTCATACGGAGTATTACCTGCGCCAATTCCCACTATTTTCACGTTGTTCTCAAGCGTAGGAATTTTCAGAATCAAATCATGTAATTGATTGATCACGGGAGCGTCTCGCTGGCAAATAGGGCAGTACATACTGAAAATCTCAATGATTATGTAGCTTGCCCTGATATCTACCAGACGGAAATCTGGACCGTCATGAAGCCCCAAATATTTTTTGTCAACCAGGCTTTCCGGAGCGTCAAATTTTAAACCGGCTAAAATGTCAGCATTCACTTTTAGTTGCTCTGAGCCTCGAACAACCTTCGGGAGCAACGCCATCAAAACAACAAAAATTATGCCAACAACCTGAGCGCTTTTCATCTTCCCCTCAATTACCGACATTTAGACCTGAGAACCTTTTCTAGACGCCTAACGGTCTAAACATCTTCTTACTAGCGCCGCAGATGGGGCACTTCCAGTCATCCGGAAGATCCTCAAACGCGATTCCCTTAGGAATTTTTCCTTTTTTGTCTCCTTTGTCCGGAT
This sequence comes from Desulfomonilaceae bacterium, assembly GCA_049967315.1. Classification (GTDB taxonomy): domain Bacteria; phylum Desulfobacterota; class Desulfomonilia; order Desulfomonilales; family Desulfomonilaceae; genus CAJBEZ01. The sequence continues at coordinate 1,507 of JBMFSZ010000395.1, read as the reverse complement.
TGTACAAGTAGCCACAGTTTACAGTTTGACATTGATAAATTTTTATCTCGGATCCCAAATTGTCCTCCAAATTTTTACGCCGGTGTGATGAGTCTTCTCAAAATATTCCAAGCGCTCTCAGACCGGCGCAAAAAATTCATAATTGAACTTATTTCATTCTGGCGTTGTCACTCGAGTATATTAGGCCTTCCAAAGACCGTGCAGGTTACAATATTCACGAGCCGTAAATTCGCCGGAAACGGGGAAAAAGGCTTCCGGAGCCTGTCCCGGCTTTAGAAATTGTCTGTAGGCTTTTCCATCCGCTACGATTTCGACCCACTCAATGTAGTGTTTTTCCTCCATGGGGTGAGGAACGCTACCAACTTTAACCTTTAGCCCGCCTTCCACAGATTCTTTTACGGGAACATGCTTTTCCTTGGCGGCATCCACCGTGTTTTCTTTGAAAATTTTCATTGGCTGACCACAGCATACTAACTCTCCTTGGCCTGTGTGGATCATTTCAACAATGTTTCCGCAAACTTCACATTTGTAAATCTGTAGTAATTCTGTCATCTTAAAATACCTCCAAATGTTCTTGAATTCTATTTAGCCATTGTTAGAAAAGCCATCAAATTTTATAAACGCTGCCAGTATATACTTTAAAGTTCCCTGGCGCCTACCAGTTTTCCGCTAGTACCTCAAAGTAAGCCTTGGGATGAGCGCAAGCGGGGCAAGCATCCGGGGCTGCTGTTCCTTCATGTAAATAGCCGCAGTTAATACAACGCCACACGACTGGTTTGTCTTTTTGAAAAACCTTTCCCGATTCGACATTTTTAAGAAGATCCAGGTATCGTTTTTCATGCTGTTTTTCGGCGACGCTTACAGCTTCCCAAATACGCGCTGCTGTTTCAAAACCCTCAGATCTCGCTATCTTAGCGAATCCAGGGTATATTTCAGCCCATTCACAGTGTTCCCCTGCGGCAGCGGCGCGTAGGTTGTCCGCCGTGGCAGCAATTATTCCTGCAGGAAAGGCTGCTTGGACAAGGGTTTCACCACCTTCTAACTGTTTAAAAAAACGTTTGGCGTGTTCTTTTTCCTGATTGGCCGTTTCTTCGAAAATTTGAGCAATTTGAATCAAACCTTCATTGCGTGCTTGAGAAGAAAAATACGCGTATCTGTTTCTTGCCTGTGATTCACCCGCGAAAGAAGTTATAAGGTTTTTTTCCGTCTCAGATCCCTTTAGCGAAGCCATCTAATGATTCCTCCTCGTGTTGATTTTTTTGATCTCCAGAGCTTCCGTCTGTGTTTTTGATCTTCGTTCATGGCACTCCGGACATAAGCCTTCGAATTCCAGTGCGTGCCAAAAAATTTGGTAGCCACTGATTGCTTTTGCCGCATCATTTATCGAAATAATTGTTGGTAAATTGAGATCTTCCACTCTCCCGCAGTTGACACATCTAACGTGGTAGTGGTTCTCGGTGGTTCCATCAAACCGCTTCTGAGTCCCTGCCATTTCGAGTTTTCGGAT
>JBMFSZ010000394.1:0-3508 GCA_049967315.1 Desulfomonilaceae bacterium | reverse complement strand
GTATTCCTGTATAACCAACATGTGCCTATTGATCAGGCGCTCGATTTTAACGCCGCAAGATCATCCATGATAATTCCGTCTGAAGACATTTTTGAAGCATTCTCGGCGTATATGCAAAAGAGAAAGGGCAATTTCAAGGGAGCGTAACCTGCGAAGGCGGCCTGTAATTTCGAGCTTTTTTGAAATAATGAATCAGGAGGTCAGATTGATAACGAAGCTTTTTGAACCGATAAAAATCGGTCCTGTTGAATTGAAAAACCGTGTAGTGATGACTGCTATGCATTTGAACTACTCTCCGGACGGGTTCGTCAATGATCAATTTATAGATTTCTATACAGCCAGAGCACGAGGTGGAGCGGGGCTTCTTGTAGTGGGTGGAGCGGAAATTAATGATCAGGCGTCAGGCGTCCCTCTGATGCTGGCTATCAAGGATGATTCATACATTCCCGGTCTGATCCGTTTCACGGAAGCAGTCCGTGCGGCTGGAGCTAAATCCGCCATTCAGCTTTATATGGCAGGCGCCTATTCCTTTTGTAGTCTCAAAGGATTACCTACTTTAGCGCCTTCTGAATTCACCAGTTATTTTACTCGTCAGAAAACCACAGCTATGACGCTGGATGACATATACAGAGTCCAGGATGACTTCGTAAAAGCCGCAAAAAGAGCTGAAAAAGCCGGGTTTGACGCTGTGGAAGTACTTGCTTCCGCAGGGTACCTGATATGCCAGTTTCTTTCCCCCAAAACCAACAAGCGGGAAGACGAATATGGCGGTTCGTTAGAAAACAGAATGCGCTTCGGCCTGGAAACAATTGCCAAAGTCCGGGACGCTGTCAGCAAGAACATGGCGGTAATAGTCCGGGTCGCAGGCAACGACTTTGTCCCTGGCAGTCATACAAACAAGGAAGCCAGGTTGTTCGCCGCTGAGGTGGAAAAGGCGGGAGCCGACTGTATCAACGTCACCGGTGGTTGGCACGAAAGTCGAGTTCCACAAATCACGATGGACTTGCCTCAAGCTGGTTTTGTGTATCTGGCCAGAGGGATCAAAGAATCGGTAGGAGTGCCTGTAATAGGGTGTAACCGCATTAATGATCCTTTTATAGCAGAAGAAGTTTTGAAGGAAGGCGTAGCGGACCTGGTAGGTGTGGCAAGAGGGTTGATCGCGGACCCCGAATTCGTGAACAAGGCCAAACAGGGCAGAGCGTCTGAAATTAGACGGTGTATAGCCTGCAATCAAAGGTGTTTCGACCATGTTTTTCAGCTCAAACCCGTTGGCTGTATGGTCAACCCTCGGGCGGGAAAAGAAGCCTCTACCGAATATGGTCCAGCTCCTGAAAGGAAAAAAATCCTGGTTATCGGCGCTGGACCTGCAGGCTGTGAGTTTTCAGCGTTAGCCGCAGAGAGAGGCCATCACGTGATTTTGTGTGACAAGGCCGGGGAAATTGGTGGACAGGTTAGATGGGCTGCCGAACCCACTGGCAAACATGATTTCCATTACCTTTTTGATTATTACCGGGCGGTCCTTCCCAGGAATGGAATCGATCTGAGGCTTGGTACCGAAGTAACAACTGAACTTGTTTCCAGCGAAAAACCTGATCTTGTGGTAGTGGCTACAGGCGCGGTTCCCTTCAAACCACCCATCGAGGCTGTTGAGGCGCCTAACGTTTACCAGGCATGGGATGTATTACAGGGAAATGTCCAGACGGGCAAAGATGTGGTAGTTGTCGGTGGTGGCTCTGTAGGACTTGAAACAGCTATCTGGCTCGCGACAAAAGGTACGATCTCACCTGAACAACTATATTTCCTGACATTTCATAACGCCGAATCTCCAGAAGTCCTTCGCGAATTGATGCTCAAAGGAATCAAGAATGTCACTGTTATTGAAATGGCCAAGAGGATGGGCCAGGACGTGGGAGCTTCCACTAGATGGGTGCTCATGAAAGAACTCGAGATGAGGGGTATCAAGCTCGTCACTCAGGCCAAAATGAAGGATATTCAAGAGAACACAGTTGTTTATACTGACGGTGAAGGCCAGGATATTACGCTCAAGTGTGATTCCGTAATTCTCGCGATGGGATCAAGACCTGAAAATTCCCTTGCAAAAAGCCTGGAGGACCTGGGTTTCAATGTGAAAACCATAGGTGACGCCAAAAAGTGCGGTAAGATTGGTGACGCACTGGATGACGGGTTTGCGCTGGCATGTGAAGTTTGATCGATACCCCCTGGTTTCAAGACCCCACTAATGGAGTTTTTGAAACCAGGAATTGCTTCCAATACCTTTAAACTGGCAATGGCTGTGCAAGGTGGTTGCTTGTGGTCAGGCGGCCTATCATTTGCAGTAGACCACGAAAATCTACCGGTTTTTCCAGGATACCATCGATACCGCAATCCGAGATTTTGTCCGGTTCCAGTGATTGACCTCCCCACCCTGTCAATAAAATAAAAGGCGTTTTAGGCGTCCCCTTTTTTGCACAGATTGATTTTACTATCCGTCCGATTTCCCAACCCGTTATTCCGGGCATTCCCAGATCCGATATAATTATATCTATATTTTCCCTTTGGTATGTATCAATAGCCTCCTGGCCCGAATTCGCAGCGAAAATCGTGTAATTATGGATTGCCAAAAGGTCTCCCAACACCATTAAGACAGTTTTGGAATCATCGACTATCAGTACGTTGAGTTTTTGAGGCAATGTTTCAACGATGCTACCTGCAGTTTTTTCCGTAGCCCCCACAGCCAACGGGATCTTGATTATAAAGGTAGATCCCTTACCAACATCGCTTTCCACTGATATGACTCCGCCATGTCTTTTGACGATACCATGGGTGACAGCCAACCCGAGCCCAGTGCCAGCCGGCCCCTTGGACGTCCAGAAAGGATCGAACAACCTGTCGAAGTCACTTTTGGCTATCCCGACTCCGGTATCCTGAACCTTAAGGACGACATCTGAGCCGTCTATCATGGTGGTAATGGTTATCCTGCCGCCACCAGGCATGGATTCGACCGAATTTTTAATCAGGTTCAACAAAACCTCAAAAAGCTCACTGTCTTTACCCGAGATGAAACAACCATCCGCCAGATTGAGCTCCATTTCGACATTAATCCCATCTCTTTCGGGATTTGTTTTCCACAACGGTTTGCTCATTTCATAGGATCGTTTTGCCACATCGGAAAGATCAAACGTCCCTATCTCGGAATCACTGTCATTGGCTCTGATCCGCGCGAAACTCTGTAGCCTCTTGACGGTTTCCGAACCGTATCTGGCCGAATCACGGAGCCGCTCCATGGCAATACTGACCATGGAAAGATCTCCATTTTTGAGATTGACCAGAGCTAATTCAGCGCTGCCCATGATCACCTGGAGAAGGTTGTTGAAGTTGTGAGCCACTCCTGAAGCCAGTTCACCTATCGCCCTAAGCCGCTCAGTTCTTGCATTTGTCTCCTCGGCCCTCTTTATATCAGTAATGTCGGTCAGGAAATTTAACGTAGCAGGCCTTCCTGCCCAGGTTA
>JBMFSZ010000393.1:0-3530 GCA_049967315.1 Desulfomonilaceae bacterium | reverse complement strand
CATGGCCAAAGAGTTCGCTCTCGAGCAAAGTTTCAGGTAGAGCAGCGCAGTTGATCTTGATAAATCTCTTATCTGATCTTGAGGAGCCCTGATGCAACGCGTTGGCGATAAGTTCCTTACCGGTACCGGACTCACCGAGAATCAGGACCGACGCTTCCGTCGGCGCCACCATGGCCACTGTTTCAAGAACCTGTCTCATCTTCTGGGACCTGCCGACAATCTGAGACGCGTCAAATAAATTTTCGATTCTCCTTCTCTGGAGAATATTCTCTTCTTTTAACCTCCAGAATTCCAGTGTCTGTTGAACTTTAATCTTTAATTCTTCGATATCAAGGGGTTTAGTCAAATAATCATGAGCCCCGGCTTGTAGAGCCTCGATAGCCGTTTCCACCGAAGCGTAGGCTGTAATAATTATGACAGGAATACCCGGGGAGATCTTTTTTATTTCCCGGAGAGCTTCGATACCATCGATATTGGACATTCTATTGTCCATCAGAATTAAATCGAAAAATTCATCTGATACTCGTTCTATGGCGTCCTTACCATCTTCAGCCTCGAAAACCTGATAGCCATCGAGAGACAAGTTAGCTTTAAGCATCTTCCTTTGGGAAGGTTCATCATCAACAACAAGAATTTTAGCTTGTCTTACAGTCATAAGCGATCCACAAACCACACTATTTTGAGCTAACCAAGTTCTTAGCCCTTCATGAAGACCCTATATTCGGGATTTTCCACTAGCATTAACTGAAATCTTTATACTGCGGAGGCAGGGTCGCCCCTGCTTTCAACCTTTTCCAACACGACTTCCTGAGGGACCTCATAGGGATTCAGGACAACGATAAATCTGGCTCCACCGGCAGGAGCAGATTCGACCTCGATTTCTCCACCATGACCCTCTATGATACTTTTTACAATTGCCAATCCCAATCCAGTGCCTTTCTTTTTCGTCGAGAAAAAAGGATCAAAAAGTTTGTCGATATTCTCTCTTGGGATGCCCTCCCCTGTATCTTCGGTAACTATCCGCAGTCTACCGGAACTGTCTTTTGTCAGTTGGACGGTCACTTTCCCACCTTTCGGAGTTGCTTCTATAGCATTGATCAATATGTTCAGAAAAACCTGAGTCATTTGATCAGAATCCACAAGAGCCAGTGGCAGATCCGAGTCAGCATTTGAAACAACAATTTCCACACCCGCTTCCAAAGCTTCACGCTCAACCACTCTTACGCAGTGATCAACGATTTCCTCGACTGACCTGATGGTTAATCTCGGCTCACGAGGTTTCGAGTAAGCAAGGAGCTTGGATATGACACGATTCAAGCGGTCAACCTCAGTTAACATTAATTGAGTGTATCGGAAATCTTCAGGCTCCATAGAGAGCTTTTTCTGGAAATATTGGATGAAACCTCTGATCGAGTTTAATGGATTGCGAATCTCGTGAGCAACTCCGGCAGACAGGCGCCCAAGAGCCGCAAATTTTTCACTCACCATGATCTTTTGTTCGAGTTCCCGAATTATGGTCATGTCACGCAAAATTACAACCGCGCCGCGGGGGGTCGTCGACTCTTGATCCTTTAACGGAGAAACCGTCAGCGCAAGAAAGTCTTTCCCTTTACCGTCTCCATCGACCTGAACCTCCTTTTCCAGGATCAAATTCGGATCGGACAGTACTTTCCTGATCTCATCTTCTAGAGGTAAAAGGTCTGATATCTGCTTTCCGTCAAGATCGTCTTTGGTCTTCTTCAGGATTTCCAAAGCATTTGGATTGTAAGTCGCGACTCGAAGTGATCTGTCAACCGTAATGAGGCCATTGGCCATACTTTCCAGAACATTTCTAGTGTATGTCCTCATTTCATCGAGGGTACGTCTGACGAGGTACGCGTTTTGAACGACAAACACAAAGTAAACGCTTGCTGATCCAACTATGAACAGGACGGCCCCCATGAAAACCGCAAATGCAATCTCCTGGCGACGAATTTCCTTGAAACGATCCATCTTAAGTCCAAGAAAAAGGACCTGTTTCTGTTCACGATCAAACAGATCCAAAAGTTCCTTACCAATTCGGGTATGCTTGGCCGCAATTTCACTCTCAGCGAGCTGGTCAGGGAACGGTGTGAAAGGCTTCCATATTTCAAAAATGGTCCTGCCGTCCGGCAACTCTCTTTTAAAAGAAAGAGGCTCGCCGGTTCTCAGCACCGTACGGACAGTTTGCAATTCCTTGCCCATCAACAACCTGAGACCAATCTTGGCCGGCTCACTGTGAGCCACTATCATGCCATCACTATTTATCAATCCCACCCATTCGACATCAGGATCTTTGGCCGCCTGCTCGATAAGCATCTGCAGGTATTCTACACCCCAGTCCCCCTCCATGAATCCCGTACGAGTTCCAGCCTCGAGGGTTCGTATTACTGAAATCCCCTGTCTGACCGTAAACTCTTCCATCCTCTGGTTTTGCGCGTTTATATTCCTAATTGTGAAAATGACCACTATAACGAGCAAAGTACCAGCAACCAATACAATTGATAAAACAGGAAGATACTTCCTTAAATCTTTAATTTTCATCGCGCTGAACGTAACCGTGTATTAACTTGTGAATGGTCCTCTATATTTAATCTGCAACTTATAGATCTTATGTTGAGACACCTTAAAAATTCTTTCGTAACAGTCCTATCATTTTAATGACTTGGCTTCAACCAGTATCGTGACTTCGCGGGCCATTCACATGTTTTTGACGATGGAACGATACTGCAAAAACCTCACTACATTAATTTATTTTGTTGCAAACTTATCCACCATATGTTATGCATCGCTTCATTAAATGAGCGTAACATCTCGTTTAATGAGGTGTTTCTAGTCAATGAATTAGAAGCTTTTTACGGTCTCGCAAACAGGCTCAGCTGGAACGGGAACACCCTGTTTTGCCCGGTATCTAAAATAATAAAAGGAATCGTGATCGTGTGATCTTATCGTAACACCTTATTAGATATTAATCGAGAGAGGTGGTCGATTTTTCTCTCTCACCCTTTAAACCTTGGTTTCGCCTTAACCATCAAACTCAATATTGCGAGTGTAACAAAATGCAAAGCAATGCCAACTTGGATGAGTTTTCATACCTCGTAAAGGGACGTGAACTATTAGAGCGAGGTGACATAGCTTCCGCTGTCGAATTTTACAGCAAAGCATTCGATCCTGAAGCTTTGGACGAACCTGAAGCCAGAAACATGCTCATAGAAGCCCGCGCAAACCTTTCAAAGAAATTCCTGCTTGAGGCGCTAGACAGTTTCGAAGAAGCTCTCATTGTTGGAGATACAATTCAAAGGAAACAGGCATTGGAAGGGATAACTGCGATCGCCGAAATTCGTGGCCGCCTGGGCTCTCTAACAGAGCAGCTAAAAGAAGGTTTGAAACGGTTAAGCGGCCGCAAAAACAGGCCAATTCCCGGATTGGCTACAATTTCTGACGATGAGAATCTTGTGTTGATTTCAAACGACGCTTTAACAAAACTACCAGAACGGTTGGTACGTGGAGTA
>JBMFSZ010000392.1:0-3537 GCA_049967315.1 Desulfomonilaceae bacterium | reverse complement strand
ATCAAGCCCTGGACATAGCGCGAAGGCACGACATGAAAACAGGTCAAGCCATCGCTAAGAACAACATAGGTAATGTTTACCTGGCGCTTGGAAACTATAAGGGATCGTACGAATCGCATAAAGAGGCGCTGAATATCGCAAAAGAAACAAAAGATCTCAGTAACATAGCATCAGGCCTCAACCAACTCGGTGGGGACGAGATGCGCATGGGATACTTTGAGGAAAGCATCAAATCCCTGGAAGAGTCTCTAGCAATTACCCGAAGACTTGGCGAGAAATACGGAGAGGCCGTGGTTCTTCACAACCTGGGACATGCCTATGAACTTCTCGGTTTCTTCAACCGTGGATTAGAATTGTTGAACGAGTCTGCAGCTATCAAAAAGACCATAGGCGATGTATCCGGAAGGGCCGAGAGTCTCTCTGTCATTGGAGCTATCTATCTTCAATTAGGCGATTACGCCAAGGCATTAGAATTTTTTAAAAAAGCTAGAGACATGCAAAGCAAAATTGGAGCTCCATTCCATGGCCAGGATGAATTGATAGCTAGGTCCTACATTGAGATAGGCGACATGGAAAATGCCGAAAAAACCCTGTTCCTAGTTCACAATTCAATTCTGTCCGGAGTCCTTGCTTTAAGGAAAGCAAATTTTCCCCTCGCCCTGAACAGGTTCAGAGGTCAATTGGAAAAATCGACACAATCCAATGACGTGATAGGTCTGTTTGAATCAAATTCTGGTTTAGGGCTTACCTACGAGGCTATTGGAGACTTGGATAAGGCGCAACACCATTTTAAGGAGGCGATACTTCAAGTTGACCGAATTCGTGATGGTCTCCCGGAAGCGCTACGTTCAAACTTTTACAATACATCTGTGTGGTATTACAAGAGAATTGTTCCTTTCGAGGGTATGGCAAGAATACTAATGAAATCCGGGAACCAATCGGCCTCACTCCAATTTGCCGAGAGTTGTAAGGCCAGGTATTTCTCTGAAGCTCTAAGCTTTAGCGGCAAAACAGTTCGCTACAACGTTCCCTCACAAATACTTCAGAGAGATAAAGACATGAACCTCAATTTGGCGGGCGCTCAAAAATGTTATGAGGAGGCGCTGAAAACTGGGGACGCTAATAAATGCGAACTAGCGGAGTCATCCCTAAAGAAGAAAAAGGCGGATCTGTCGCAACACATAGCCGAATTAAGGGTAAATTACCCGATTTTTGCCGCCACCAAGTATCCTCAGCCCATGGAAACGTCCCAACTAGCCCTGAAGGACGGAGAATGGGCGCTAGAGTACCAGGTGACAAATTCCGGTTTCTGCGTTTATTTGCTCAATGGAACAAAGATTATTTACTCAAGTTTTAGACCAATACCAAGAAACGAACTTCTTAGTCTTGTTCACAAATTTCGATCAAAGTTGGAGGTTAAGAATAACGACACCGAACTGATGGAAAAACTGAGAAGCTTTGATTTCCAAACTGGAAACAGGTTGGCGACAGTTTTATTGGGAGAAGTTCTAGAATCTCTACCGAAGAACGTTCCACTCATATTGGTCCCAGATGACGTTTTGGGGGCTTTGCCTTTCGAAACCCTCCCATTGACCTCGGAGGGCAAGATAGGAGGATCTGGGCAAAACATAGCTGTCACTGGAGCTAGTTTCTTTGGTGACCGAAATCAGATAGTTTACGCTCAGTCGCTAACAGCGTTGTCCCTCTCTAGAACGCTTGGAAAGAAAATTTCTAACCAGGACAAAACCTTAATTTTTGCGGATCCAGTTTTTCAGTTAAACGATAAAAGAGTTCAAAACATAGATGTCAAACGTGTGGTCACATCAGACAAATATTTTATGGAAGAAATCACGAGGACCATGTCCACAGTGGAAGACATGGGAGGCAATTTGACCAGGCTCCAACGCACCGGTGAGCTTGCTGAATCGTTAAAGTCAATACTGAAAGACCGTGTGGATATGTACACAGGCATAAAGGCTACAAAACACAACTTACTAGAAGAGTTAGGCCCCAAACTCGCCAATTACAGCAATATCGTTTTCGCAACTCATGGTGACCTTGGAGCCAATATCCCCGGCGTAAAGGAGCCATGTCTGATTCTGACACTGGTTCCTCCAGGCACTGATGGTTTTTTGAGAATGTCGGAGGTAATGAGCATGGACCTCAATTCCAACATGGTAGTCTTGACTGCTTGTCAAACGGGAATCGGAAAAAATGTTTCTGGTGAGGGGGCCATGTGTCTCGGAAGAGCTTTTCAGTACGCTGGAGCCAAAACTGTCCTGATGAGTTTGTGGAACGTATCAGAGGAAGCGTCTGTAATGTTGACGCAAAGTATGTTCAAGCACATGAAGAATGGCCAAAGCAAATTGAACGCACTAAAAATGGCTCGTGAAGACATCCGAAAACGAGGGTTTGACCATCCTTTCTTCTGGGCGGGATTTGTCCTGGCTGGAGATCTTAACTAAGCTTGAATTGAATGCTGATGTGACTCGTCATCATCGATTCGAGTGGTTCGTCGCGGGCCTCAAAATATGAGCAATGGATTCGTGTTTATGTTTGATCGCCAAGTCGAAAGCGGTTTCACCATCGTTGTCTTTGACCGATGCATCGGCGCCTCGCTTAAGCAAAATCAAAACCACCATCTTGTGGCCGTTGGTCGCTGCCAGCATCAACGAAGTTCTTCTTTCACTATCAACTGCATTGATGTTAGCCCCATCATTTAGCAGGCTTTCTACTAAAGACATGTTTCCTTGGCTTGCAGCCTCTAGTAACCGCGACGCAGGAGAGGGATGGTCTTGAGATTCCGAGTCGCTTGAAGGTCCCATGAGTTGAAAGCTCGGTACAGAATTGGTAGCTGCAACTCTATCGCTAGATGTCTCAAAAAAAAATCCATGGTTGAATAATCCCAGCCCAAGAACGATCAAGGCTATAGCCGCAGCCAAGGGAAGAGCCCATTTGACTAATTCACGTCTTAACTTGAGATCGCTTTTTTTAGAAAAAGGGATGACATGTGCTTGGACCTCCTCGGGTTCGAGTGCCCTATCTGCCCATTTTAGCGTTGCCAATTCTGTTTCCTCAACGAAATTCCTGATACGCCAGACTTCCTTATTGCATGTGGGGCAACCCGATATATGCCTCATGAGATTTGGCAACTGGTCTTTGGTTAATTGGCCTAAGACATAATCATAGAGTTCATCACTGGATGGGTGATCAGATGCCTCGGGCTTCATTAAAGAGTTACCCCCGGAAAGAGCCAACCTCTTCAATTCTTGCAGCAAGAACTGCCGATCATCATTCGAATCATTGCCACTTGACATTTATGCTCCGATGCTCAGGGCGGGTCCTAAATACACTACTAATAAATAAGATGATGCATTCCTATCTTTTGGACATTTCTTCACGAAAAAATTTCCCTATTTCCTCAAGATCGCGCTCCACCCTTTTTCGCAAAGCATCCTTGGCTTTTGGATCAGAAGCCATTTCATCTAGATAAGCCTTTATCGGATCGTCCTCGTAATCCCGAAACAACTGGTAGAT
>JBMFSZ010000391.1:0-3537 GCA_049967315.1 Desulfomonilaceae bacterium | reverse complement strand
CTGCCGCGGCTTCAAAAGCTGCGACTATGGTCCTTTGTAGAATGGTTAGGCCAAATAAGGTTAACGTTACTCTGCCTGATAATTCAGTAGTGACTCTACCTGTTGAAATGGTCGATGGTGATTCAATATCAGCGTTCGCTTCTGTTAGAAAAGACGCCGGAGATGATCCCGATGTCACCGACGGCTGTTTGGTTTCAGCGTTCGTCCGGTGGATAGACGGTGACGAAACTATTCTTCTGGCAGGCGATGGGGTAGGAACAGTGACCAAACCCGGCCTATCCGTGGCGCCCGGTGAACCAGCCATAAACCCTGTTCCCCGAAAAATGATAAAGAACGCCGTAAAGGAAATTACTCCTCTGCCTGTTCAGGTTATAATTTCTATTCCCGGTGGCAAGGAGCTTGCTGAAAAGACATTCAATCCCAGACTGGGGGTAAAAGGTGGCCTTTCAATTCTGGGAACCTCGGGGATAGTTCGCCCATTCAGCAGCGCCGCTCTCCAGGATGCCTTGATTTGCTCCCTGAATGTTGCCGTAGCCTGTGGCGTGAAGGCTCCGGTGTTTGTTCCAGGGCGAATTGGCGAAAAGGCAGCCAAAAAACTGTTCAAACCTTCGATTGAACAGGTCATCGAAGTTAGTAACGAATGGGGATTTATGCTGGATCATGCCAAAGACCGTGATTTTGATCGTCTACTAGTCGTGGGGCATCCAGGGAAATTGGCTAAATTAATGATCGGTTATTGGGATACGCATTCCTCTAGATCCGCTAGCGCGGTCCCCGCAGTAGTAGACCTTGCTCAAGAAGTTCTGGGTAAAAAACCTCCAGAAAGACCCACCGTTGAGGGAGTCTTCCGGGAACTAGTCGCGAGTGACAGGAAAAAATTGGCCGATGAACTGGCGAGAAAAATTCGAGAAACGATCTCGAGTCGAATACTCAACAAATTTGAGGTCGCAGTAGCGCTTGTAGACATGGCTGGAAAAATGCTTGGCCAAAATGGTGATGCCTCTGCGTGGACCTAAACACTTTTCTCACATTGATTTATAGCATCGAAAGAAGTTAGATTATATGAAAATAGGCAAACTATACGGTATTGGAATCGGGCCCGGGGATCCGGATCTAATTACGTTGAAGGGTGTTAAAATCCTTGGCGACTGCTCCCATATTTTCGTTCCAAAAGCCAAACATGATGCGGAAAGTCTTGCGCTAAACATAGCCCGGCCACATATTCGTCCTGATGCAAAAATTCATGAGATACTTTTTCCCATGACTACCGACAGGAGAGAACTCGAAGAAAGATGGGAAGAATCCGCCCGTAGAATCGCCGAGACGCTAGAGGCAGGTTCAGACGCCTGTTTTCTAACGCTTGGAGACGCTTTTCTTTATTCTACATATATCTATATGCTTAGAGCCCTGCGTCGCAGGCTCCCCGATGTCGATGTGGTTACAATCCCGGGGATCACCGCGTTTAGCGCTGCCGCCGCTGTTGCGGAATTTCCCGTCGGTGAAGCGAAAGAGCCTGTAACTATCGTTCCTACGGCGGACGATCTGGATGAAGTCAGGCGTGCTGTAAAGAGTGGTGGAACTGTTGTCCTAATGAAAATCGGTAAACGTCTTGATCGCGTCCTTGATGTTCTTGAACACGAAGGCGCTGCCCAAAGAAGCGTATTTGTTTCCCATGTAGGATTGGAAAATCAAAAGATCGTGTATGATTTGAATCAGTTGCGAAATGGAGAGGCTGATAGAGGTTACTTGTCTGTGATACTAATTCGGACTAGAGGCGGAGTAGATTCATGAAAGTTTATTTTGTCGGGGCCGGTCCGGGGGATCCTGAATTGCTCACAGTTAAGGCTCAAAAGCTTTTAAGGGAATCAAGGATTGTGGTTTATGCCGGGTCATTGATTAACCCGGAGATCCTCAAACTCGTTCCTATTGAAGCTGAAACATACGATTCAGCTAATCTGGATCTTGAGGAAATCAAGGATCTTTTTGTCATTGCAAAACAGAGGGATATAGACTTGGTCAGGTTACATTCCGGAGACCCTTCAATCTACGGTGCAATCAGAGAACAAATGAACGTTCTTGATGAGTTGGGAATAAGTTATGAAGTAGTCCCTGGAGTTAGTTCCTTTCAAGCTTCAGCCGCTGCGTTGCGAACCGAGCTTACTGCCCCCGAATTTGCCCAAACAATTATTCTCACCAGAACCTCCGGTCGTACTCCAATGCCTGATGAACAGGATCTGAGTATCCTGGCCAGAACCCATTCGACGCTGTGTATATTCCTCTCCACTCACAAACTGGGTGAGGTGGCCGATACCCTGGCGCAATATTATGGAGATGACTGCCCGGCAGCTTTGGTTTATAAGGCTTCGTGGCCCGATCAGGCAATCATAGAAGGGAACCTTAAGGACATAGCGGCCAAAGCGATCGATACTGGAATCAAAAAAACCGCCATGATAATCGTGGGCCCCGCATTGTCCAGGAATATTCCCGCCTCGAAACTTTATGATCCCGGGTTTTCCCATGAGTATCGCATCGGAAAACAAACATGATTGCTGCAGTGATAACGTTTTCACATGAAGGCGCTATGCTGGCAGGAAAGCTGGGGCTCAAATTTCCAGAATGGGGAATATATCTTCATGAGAATGTCCCCGGAAATTTTGAATTTCAGAGATTTCCTAGTGTTTTCGAATTGGTTTCAAACGTTTTCAACGATTATTCAGGTCTCGTATTTATCGGTCCTTGCGGAATTGCGGTTAGATCAGTTGCGCCTCATTTGAGGCATAAGACTCAGGATCCGGCGGTAGTAGTTGTCGATGTTATGGCAAGGTGGGCAATCAGCCTTGTTAGCGGTCACGAAGGAGGAGCCAATGATCTTGCTTTAGTCGTAGGCAATGTTTTGGGAGCTGAGCCTGTGATTTCAACTACTACCGAAGCCCTGAAGAACTTAATAGTAGGCGTGGGATGTCGCAAAGGAATTTCTTCCGCAGAGGTCGTGAGGGCGGTCAAAGAAACCGTGGCACAGGCCGGGCTTGATCTGACCCGAGTCAGGTTATTGAGTTCAGTGGATATAAAGAGTGATGAACAGGGTTTGCTGTTTGCCTCGAAACAACTTGGGATTCCTTTGAGGTTTATATCTTCTGAAGAAATTCGGAATTGTTCTCAAGAGTTCCAACAATCCGAATTTGTAATGAACAGCGTCAATTTACCTGCTGTCGCAGAGCCGTCTGCGTTACTTGCGGGGAGGAGGACAACATTATTAGTAAGGAAAACAATCTTCAACGGAGTAACAATAGCGGTTGCAATGGAAAACTGTATGTCATCGGTATAGGTCCAGGTGGGCCGTTAGACCGAACCCGCCGGGCTGAACTTGCGTTAGGTCAGAGCCAGGTGGTTGTTGGCTATAAACGTTATCTGGATCTTTTCCATCAATAAATATAACTCTTATTTTGCTCCTTTTAATCAAATCAAATGCAACATGATCTAAGAGCTCATAGCTTCCAGCTATTTGCTCCATATTTTCTATTAAAGATTCCATTTCAC
>JBMFSZ010000390.1:0-3543 GCA_049967315.1 Desulfomonilaceae bacterium | reverse complement strand
CCGTCCTCTCCTCAATCTTCGTCTTATTCAAAACCTACTGCCCCGGAGAGCCCTTCCCAAGGGGGTTATAGCAAACCAAAAGCTCAGCCTCAAACCGGGGCGCCAAGCAGTTCTGGCTACTCAAAGCCTTCAGGTTTGGGGAATCAAACTTCTTCCGGATACAAAAAACCATCAGCGGCAGTGGGGTCATCCGCCGGTTTTTCTGGGGGCTCGAAATTCGACAAAAGCACAATTCAGGCACAAAGGAAAGTGACCGCTCAAGAATCCCTGAAAGCTTATCAAGCCGAGCAGTCAAAATTCAAGCAACCTGCTTTTAAGGTGGATCAATCAAAATATGATTCAAACCCCCTGTATCAAAAAGGTAAGGTTTATTCGGGCTTCGACTACAACAATTATTATAGCAATAGAGACAATTACTACAGATCTCAGGGATATCAACCTCCTCCGTATGCGTACAATACTGCGCCAAGTTTCGGGCTATTCGATTCCTTATTTCTTTTTTGGATGCTGGATCACATTACCAACAGAAACGTAGCCGCTACGGCTTACAATCATTCAGATGATCCAGGATACAAAAAGTGGCGTCAGGAAGCTGATAATCTTGCCAAAGATAACACCGATCTCAAAGCCAAGCTGGATGAGTTGGATAAGCAGGTCAAATCGATGGCGGGGACTCCGAAGGATCCTGGCTACTTACCCAAGGGAGTTCCCCCCGATGTCGCCTTGGCGGCAACAGCTTTAGCTGCGAAGAAGCCAGAAAAGCCACCTTTAAGATTGGTCACTGGTCAGGAAGGTGGGTGGTACGCCAAGTTCGGAAACATTTTCAGTAAAGACGCACAGAACCTTGATGTAACGTTGATTAATTCACCGGGCTCCATGGACAACCTTAAAATGCTTGCCGATGGAAAAGCGGATCTTGGCATAGTCCAATCGGACGCTTTGGCCCTAATGCAAAAGAAGTTTCCTGGTAAAAAGCTCGTATCGGAGCAGACTTCTCTCTTCCTTGAGTACATCCAGTTGATCGCAAACAGGGCTGGAGGAATTAAATCAATCAATGACATAGACCCAAAGAAAAATATTGTTTACATTGGCCCGGCAGGTTCCGGCTCAGCCCTGACATGGGAGGCTTTGTGCGAGAAAAATGAATCTTACAGAAAAGTCCGAACGGTAAACTCCGATTTTATGACAGCCCTCCGGGAAGTAGAAAAAAATCCTCGCGCTTTAATGCTGTTTGTTGGGGGCCTGAATAGCGATTTTTTGAAAAAGGCAGAAGAAGCAGCGAAAAAAAACGGGAATTTAACCCTGGTAGCAGTGGATGATAAAAGCGTCAAGGATGAGAAAGATGAGAATGGGAACCCTATCTATTCTATGGTAACAATTCCCGGGAATATTTACCCTTACCTCGAGAAAGGTTGGATATTTAGTCATGAAACTAAAACGTTGGCCGTCCATGCTGTTCTGGTTTTGAGGTCGGAATGGGCCTCCCAGTATGGACCACCCGCTATGGACGATTTGTCATCGGCTATTAACCGGGTTCGCCCGGATATCCAGAGATTGGTCAATGGATCTAAATCTATCTAGCATTGATGTGGTTGATTAAATTTAAATATTGATACTGTCTATACAAGGAAGGGATGGCCACAAAATAGTCTGGCCGAAAAAACATCATGTCATCTACCTGGAACATCTTCAAGAAAATTGGACAGAAAAAGGTCAATGATTACAGGGAAAACATTGGAAAGAGTTTTTCGGATCGGATCGATGCGGATTTACCTCTTGGAGTAAGATTTAATTGCCTTCTGGAAGTCCCTGAGGTTGACTTTATCCTTACCGGTTCAGATCTTTTAACGAAGTACCCTGGTTCAAGTTGTTCGGTAGTTTCAATTGGCAAGTTTATCGTAGGCGACACAATGGTTTACCGCTTTTATCTGGACTCTTCCGCTGGTCCGTACATGCTTCAGGTCGCTGCGAATGATAAGAAGATCGTTGAGGAATGTAAACTTTTCATGCCTTTTGACGAGATTTATCCATCAACTGCGGATGACTGGGCTTTCTGGTTAGCTGATCAGGATGGATACATTGGCCTGAGTGTTTTTGATACCAAAAACTCGATCCGGTTTTTCAGAGTCTGGGAAGATCAGGATTCAGTCAGAATAGTGGAACAGGGTCCTTCAGGTTCCAGCATTGACAGGATACCCCCGGTTCATTTTACTGAGAAAATTTATCTGGATCCCTACGGAGAGAAGATAGAAACCGTGACTTATGACGCAATGCTTTATGGAAGACAGGTCACAGAAAATGTGGATGAATTTCTTTTGATATCAGCCGTCGATCAATCCGATGGCGCTTCTGTTCAAATTATGGTCGGCGTAGAAATAGCGCCTACATCTTTAAAAGTCATTTAGCTAAACACGTATTAGGAGGATTACCTATGGGTGGAATTTTTGGATTCCTCAGAAGCTTTGGCCTTCAAAAACTTGGGAAAGTCGGTGATAGCATAACCCAAAAAATTGTTTCATGGGACCCGGAAACCGCTTCTCAGGCAGAAATTGAAGAGATGATCCGAGAACTGGACAAAATTACTGTTGAGGCGGGAAAAGCCAGAGCCGATTATGACAGAGAGCTGGCTCAAGCAGAAGCGGCGCAAAAGAATTACGACAAATATCTCTCAGCGGCTGAACTTTTAAACAAAAGACTTAGTGAAGCCCAATCTTCAGGGGATGAGGCCAAGGCTCAGGAATTCTCAGCCAGCTTGAACAAGCTGCTGGAAGAACTTGAGACGATGAAACCGGAAGTCGAAAGGGAGTTTAAAGAATCTGAAGAAGCCAAATCCTATTTCGAAGAACTGAAAGAGCTGGCTGAGGTCACAGCAGACAAAGTCAAAAAAGCTAAAGAAATGCTCGAAAAAGGTCGGAGGGATATGCAGCGGGCTGAACTCGAGCGGCAGCGGGCAGAAGCAAAGGCAGAAAGGGCCCAAAAGATGGCCGGGCTTAAGGACGACACCTCGAGTTTGGGCGTAGCTCTTGCCGCCATGAATAGGCAAGCAGATGAGGCCAGGTCCTCGGCCGCAGCGTCTGAAATGAAGGCCAAACTACTCTCTCCTGAACGTCAGGGGCAAGACGCAAATATTCAGGCTGCATTGGCGGAAGTGTCAGGCGCACCTGAAACCAAGGCCTTATCGTTCTCTGACCGTCTTGCAAATTTGAAAAATAAGTAAAAGCCGCAATTCTTGGTATGTGGAGCACACATCGAGGTTAGCGGCTCCACATACTCGAAGACCGGCCAAAACCAGTTCCTGTTTAATTCTTTATGACAAGGGGCAGCCCTGTAATTCCTTCTTTGCCCTTCAATTGTTTCGCGAATTCATCAGCTTTCTTTTCGGAATCGAACTCACCGACCAACAAGCGATACTGTATGCCAACCTTCGGTTTGGCTATTGGCCTTAAAACCACGGGGTAACCCTTGGATTGCCACTTTTCAGCCCATTGCTGAGCTATTCTAGGGTAACTGAATACACCAACCTGGACTGAATATCTATTGGTG
>JBMFSZ010000389.1:0-3552 GCA_049967315.1 Desulfomonilaceae bacterium | reverse complement strand
GCCCATTGGGGTGATCCTCATGACGCCATTGGCTGGCCGAAATTTACCGATCAATGCCCAGGTAAAGCCTGTAAGTTCCACAAGATGTGTGACGATTCATGCCCAAGGCAGGCGCATCATGTGGCTGAACACGGAAAGGTTTTCTATCCGGAGCGTTGTAGGCTCTGTTACTCATGTCAGGTTACGTGCATGTTCTCCGGGATGACCGGAATCACGTTTGAGGAAAATTATTTTCCGAATGCCATGATAGCGCACGCCGACGCTGCTCTTGGAGCTCTGAAGTGCTTTGACAGGGGCAAGGTTGGTTTTATGAATTGTGCTATCGACGTGGCCCCCGAATGCGACTGTTTCCCATGGGCTGGTTTGTCGGTTTGTCCTGATGTCGGTATTTTCGCTAGCAAAGATCTCCTAGCCATTGAAGAGGCTACGCTTGACGCCATTGACAATGCTCCTGTGACTCCAGGTTCGGTTGCTGAAGAAAAGGGTTGCAAACCCGGTGATGACAGATTCAGGTTGGTCAATGGCTTCAGCCCCAGGATCACTATGGCCGCAGCAGAGAAGATCGGTTTGGGGACCCGCAAGTACAAGCTGATCAATTACGAGCCCATTTTGAACCCCGAAAACGCTGCCAAATGGCAGGTTAGACCAGGCGGAAAGCCGACCACCGTAAGGCTCAGAGACGTCTTTGCAAAACACGATCTCGCTACTGAAGTGATGCCGTTCGAAAGAACTACATACAACAAGGACTGGGTTTTTAATGAATGGAAGAAGTATGACCCGTTCAAGGGTGAAACTCCTGCATAGTTAGAGTAAATTCTGACGGAGAATCCTCGGATTCTCCGCTCAGACCTTAGCGATCCAGATAAAGGTTGGGTGACGATGGTGGACGAAACCGCTTCACGAGCTGAAAATGTTGTTTGGATAGACGCTAGATCAATGACTTTCGAGAACAACATCAACACCAGGTTGCAAACAGTTTTAGACACATGCAAGATTGATGAGCGCCTGACAAAAGGTATGCGAGTTTCCCTAAAAATTAATACTCCTGAACAAGGATACCCATATAGTCTTCGTCCATTTTTCATTCGGATCATGGCGGAGCGCGCGAATTTTGTCACAGGAGAGCGTCCAGTAGTTTGTGATGGCATCAAGTTGGTGGACTACTGGCGCCACGCAAGAGGCAACGAGTTTCTTCAAATTGCATTTAACAGTGGATACTCTAATGAGACTCTTGGGGGTCACTTCGTGATCAACGGTGGCTTTAGCGGAGATGAAGGGAACCTATATCAAATTGACGTGAAAGATTCGGTCCTAGGAGGAGTGAAGGTCGGCACGGCCATATGTAGGAGCGATTTTCTTTGGGTAATTTCTCATGTCACCTTGCATCCACTAATTGGCTTGAGCGGCGCCCTGTTGAATGGAGGATTCGATTGCCTTGTAGGAAGTGAAAGAACCCGTGTCCTCAGGGGACTCGCCCCTTATCCATTTAACGGCGCGAAAAATTCAGTCCAAGATCTCCGCAAGTTTTGCCGCCGAGCCCTGGAAAGTCACGTTGGAGTCCGAAAATCAGTCAATAATAGAGTGTTTTATGTGAATTTCCTCTGGGACTCGACGCCACAACCGGATTATTTCCCTTACAGTGACAGCCCATTCTTGCCTAACATTGGATTTCTCGGGTCTTACGATCCTGTGGCCCTTGACACCGCAACTCATGCGCTAATTCGGCAATCCATGGATTCCACAAGTAATCCGAATCATCTTATCCTAAATCAAACAGGTCTGGAATTTGCAGACATATTGATGGAAGCGGAAAGCCTCGGATTAGGCTCTGCAAACTATCGAATAAAACACGTTTCATAACATTGGAGGAGCACATGGAATTATCCCGCAGTGAGTTTGTGGAGCGCCAAAAGGCTCAGCTAACTGAACAAGGAGCGATTTTCGAAGCTCTAAAATACGTGAAGTACAAAATCGCCATTCTTTCTGGAAAGGGAGGAGTTGGAAAGACCGCAGCCACTGTCAATCTGGCGGCCGCTCTCCAGAGTTCGGGAGCCACAGTGGGGATATTTGACGCAGATCTTCATGGACCTAGTGTTCCCAAGATGTTGGGAATCAGGAAAGAATCCAAACTAGATGGCGCATTCTGGCTGGAACCGGCCGTAACTGATTACGGGATTAAAGCTCTGTCCGTAGCCCTGTTTTGGCCCGGTGACATGACACCAGTTATGTGGAGGGGCCAAGCAAAGAGCAGGACAATTCGGCAACTTCTTTCAGCCGGCAAATGGGGTGGATTGGACTATTTGCTAGTGGATTTGCCTCCCGGTACTGGCGATGAACCCATAGCAATTTTGAAATCGATTCCCGATTTGGATGGTGTAATAATCGTTACCACTCCCCAGGAAGTTTCGGCAATGGTTTGCTCAAAGGCTATCAGTGCTTCCATAACGCTTGGAGCCAATGTTTTGGGTTTGATTGAAAATATGAGCCACTATGTTTGTCCAGGCTGTGGAGATGTCGCGTATCTTTTTGGGAGGGACAAAGGCAAAGAACTTGCCAAGATGATGGAAATTCCCTTTCTGGGAGCAATTCCTATCGACCCAATGTTCTCGGAGGCGGCGGACTCAGGAACGCCTATAGTAAATCTCTACCCCGAAAGTATAACTGCCAAAGCATTTAGTCAAATCGCCAAAGAACTCAGTTCCGAATTACCTTATAAAGAAACCCCCGAGCCCCCGGTAGTGGAAAGCTCTCCATGCCCAGGTTCGGGATTGCATCACCACCATCGTCCTGACCACTATCATGGAAACCATCACCACGATTGCAAAAAATCAGGTTGTGGCCATGATCATACACATGACCATGGTGTACACCTTCAAAAATAGAAAATAGGCGCATTCATTATGTGAAAGTTCGAACAGTTAGCAAAACAACAAAGGAGAAGTAAAAGTGAGCGAACAAAAAATGGGTACGCAGCATGCCCGCGACATCTGCAAGGTCTTCAGGGATATTGCAGAAAAGACTACTTTTGAGGATTTGAAGGCAAAACTGATCTCTGTAGCGAATGAGTTGGAACCTATAGCAGGCAAATTGTACTTCAAGACCCAAAAGGGAACTGAAGACATGGAAAGGCTTTCGAGCGAAGCGGCCCTGCTGGAAGACAAGTTGTCGACCTGCCAATTGGGAGAAGATGCCAAAGTTGTTTGTAACCCCTTCCTAGAGGAACTGGAAAAGATTATGCATCACGCCAAAACACTGAAAGTCCGGATGACCTAAGGAGTTCCACATGGACTTGAATCAGGCAGATCGGCAGATGATCGTAGATGTGACAAGGATGGGAATCCGAGTCGCAGTGCTTCTAAGAGGAGTCATGCTTCAGAAGGTCGATCAAGAAACGCTTAGATGGGGCCTAGATGAACTTGCGGTATCGAATCTCATGGATAAACATTTTGCACATTTGACGACCAAAGCTGAATATGCAAATTTGCTAAATCTGCTCTTTCTGGTTTACAGTCTGGATGGCCAGTTAGACTATCAGATTAGTGAATACGGGCT
>JBMFSZ010000388.1:0-3556 GCA_049967315.1 Desulfomonilaceae bacterium | reverse complement strand
GCGCCAGGCGCCTTCGGAAACACTGCGCGTTACTGGCCGAGAGGCCGGAAAAGGTGGTTTAAAAAATATTCTGATCAACTCGACTGAGATTTCCAATGTATTGGAATCCCCAATAAATTCTATCATTGATCTGATTCAGGAAGTACTGGACAACGCCTCACCAGCGGTTTTGGCAGATCTGGAAAATTCCCCAGTTGTCCTGGTTGGCGGCTTGTCCCTCCTCCAGGGGTTATCAGCGCTGATTGCTAAGATGACTGGTTTTCAGGTTGTCGTGGCCGCCAATCCGCTTTATGCGTCACTGAAGGGATGTTCGACTATTGTTGACGATCCCGTCCAGCATGTCTATTGTATCGAATCAGCTTGAAAAATCGCATCCTGTTTCTACCATTTTCAAGCAATTCAGCTTTGACAGGAATCTTCGGAGGATCATGCCAACTAGTAATTCCAGCGTGAGTATTGACGAAGTTGATCGAGCGTTATTGAATGAAGTGCAATCAGCTTTCCCTGTCGAGTCTCATCCATTCAGGATTCTCGGTCAAAGAATCGGGATATCTGAGCAGGAAACTCTAACCAGAGTCGACAAGCTTAGGCGGGCCGGTATAATCCGACGTATTGGAGCATCTATCAATTCCAGGGGACTGGGGTTCGTCAGTACGTTGGTGACGGCAACTGTTCCAGTTGATCAACTCGAAGACTTCGTTTCTGTAATAAATTCTTTTCCAGGCGTTACGCACAATTATCTCAGAAAACATCGTTATAACGTCTGGTTCACTCTTATAGCGCCATCAGAACAAGAAAAGAAAAATATTGTAAACCAGATGTCAGATAAAACTGGCATTGAACTGCACGAATTTCCCGCAAACAGAATCTTCAAGATCCGAGTCGATTTTAAATTTTAGACCGTAAGAGCCAGGATTTGTCGGTGAATGCACTTGACCTCCAATCAAACGAGATTCTTGATGTTGTAGATAGCGACGATAAAGTAGTTGGCCATGCCACACGAGGTCAAATCCACAAAGAGGGGTGGCTACATCGCGCTGTTCACGTCTTCCTTTTTAATTCTACTGGAGAAATATATATCCAAAGGCGTTCCAGTCTTAAAGACCGGCATCCTTCCAAATTGGATTCATCGGCCGCAGGTCATGTGGATAGCATGGAAAATTATGAGGAAGCTGCTAAACGTGAACTCAATGAAGAACTTGGGATCACCGGAAAATTGAGACCCGTACTGAAGGTTTCGGCTTGTGCGGAAACGGACAATGAACATGTTGTACTCTTTTCTGTTCGATCTGACGCGACACCCGTACCCGACCCAAAAGAAATTGCCAGCGGAAAATTCATTGATCCTCCGACATTGACTCAGTTGATGGCTAAGCATCCAGAAGACTTTGTTCCAGCTTTCATCCTTTTGTGGGGATTGTACGGGGAGATCAATCTACAATGAAAGCTGTAGTCCAGCGAGTTTCCCGAGGCACAGTTAGGGTTGGAGGGAAAACAGTGGCTGAGATTGGCTTGGGAATGCTTGTTCTTGTAGCAGTAACCGGCACCGACACTGATTTCGAGGTCCACTGGCTAGCAGACAAAATCGCCGGTCTGAGGATATTCTCAGACTCCACGGGTAAGATGAATCTCGACGTCACAGGGGTCAGCGGACAGATACTTGTTGTTTCCCAGTTCACGCTTTATGGGGATTGTCGAAAGGGTAAAAGACCGTCTTATTCGCTTGCCGCTCCAGCGGCAATGGCTGAAAAACTTTACCTTGACTTTATTTCGAGGCTCAGGGTCACTGGAATACCGGTGTCACACGGGATTTTCGGAGCCATGATGGATGTTGAATTGGTAAATGAGGGGCCCGTCACATTGGTAATCGACACGCCTCGACCTGTAAGTGTTTGACCTTGATAATTTGATAAGCAGAACGGAAAATAACGGGATCCCTAGCGCCTGGAAGTAGAGCTCTTTGTGAAGGGCTAACATACAGAACGACAATATTATTTTTCAGATTTTGTTACTATCCCCCAGGATTTTCCATTCAGAACTATTGAAAAGCTCTGGGTGTTTTCGTCAAATACCACTCGCTTTGCGATTTCGTAATAAGCTGGACGGCTAAAGCGTGCGGAAAATTTTCCATTTTTGACCATTGTGTAAGGGATATTACTTTCATTGATCCAAAATGCGCTAGGTTCAAAAATTTCACGGGAACCGTCGTTCAACAGCAGGTCTAGTGTTTCGTTTTTATTTTCATAAACCCGCAATATGACAAAAGGAGTGTCTTCAACCAAGACATCGCAGACCTCCCTACCTAGACGAATGCGGTAACCGCCCTCAACTTTGTTTTCAAGAGCGTCAGAAAATTGTTTTCTAACCCCGGGATGAATTATCTCAGCGCCATTTTGATACCATCTGCCATCCTTATCTATGAACAGGGTAAGGTGCGGGGTTACGTCGAAGTAAGTGTGATCCGTTTTGTCCAAAAGTTCAGGAATCCTCCCACAATGTGATCACAATACAAGCTTGCAAACTTTTCACAACCTTTACCAGTAACCGGCAAGGTCTTTTCTAGCATATATTTTTGAATAAGCATCAAGGTTGGTCAATACTTTCTTAACGTAAAGCCGCGTCTCTGAATAGGGAATATTTTCAATAAATTCATCCTGCCTCATGTGCCCGTTTCTGTTAAACCACTGGCGCACCTTCTTGATGTCCGCATTGTAGGCTGCGATAGCTGGCACAACATTCCCCTTGAACTCACGCAAGTTCCTGGCCAAAATCTGGATCCCGACCGAAAGATTTTTCTTTGGGTCCAGCAACTCCTGAATCACCGCAGTACCTGGATTTCCACTTGTATGACTTATCACCAGGGCGGTCTTAGGTGTTACCTGCATCAATCCAAGAGCCCCCGCCGGAGAAACGGCGTACGCGTCGTACCTACTTTCCTGCCTGACGACTGCCCAAACGAGAAAAGGATTGACCCCTGATTTACTAGCATGCGCCCTGGTATCGACCAAATGCGCTCTAGGATATGCAAGTTCAACAAATGCTTTAGGAGCATCTGCAGGTGGGTTGTCAACAAACCCGGGGAAACCGGACACAATAATATCATGCGCCAATCCGTAATAGCCAGCTTTCTGAGCTGCTTCCGCCATGAGAAAAACTGTTGGATACTGAGATCTGAGGCTTTTGGGAAGAGCCTCCAGATTTAACAGGGCAAATTGTGGAAGATCTACCTGCAACAATTTGAGCGCATTCCCCACGAGAGCATTTGATCGTAAAACGGGAGTCATATGAAGGTCCGGAAAAGGCTTTTGAGAGGAATCGGGATGCGATTTAACCGGTTGTTTGGCGGCAAGCAAAACTTTTCGAGCGTTTGACCCATAATAGTCAAAACCTCCGTTTTCAGCCAGCCCTCTAAATAGTGGTATAGCCTTTTCAAACTTGCCTCCAAGAGTCAAAGCTCTAGCTTCCCAATACCTTGACGCCTTTGACAACTGGGGGTCCCTGGAAATTTCTCTTACTTCCCTGAAAGCGGTGGCGGCCTCAATATATTTGCGAAAGC
>JBMFSZ010000387.1:0-3557 GCA_049967315.1 Desulfomonilaceae bacterium | reverse complement strand
GTGAGTAGTTTTTTGTACTCAGTTTCCGCCTTGTCTAATTTTCCATTTTCATAATTAAATGCTGCAAGATTTATCAGCATTTTTCTCTTCATGACATTTGAACCGCTTTCCAGAATCTTGGAGCAACACGCCTCGAATTCAGAGTCCTTGTCAATTCTCCAATAAACAAGACTCATCAGGTAAATGGCCTCAATTCGAATTTGGCTGGAGACGGGCTTGGCAAGAAGTCCCGAAAGCAATTTGATCGCATCATCATTTTTGCGATCTTTGTAAAGACAACGTCCAAGGTTAATAAGAATCCGTTCATCGCCAGGCTTTTTCTTTAAAAGCCCTCGATAAACATTGGCCGCCATGTCAAAACGGCCCGCGGCCGCCAGCTTTGACGCCCGCGCCATCAACTCCGATTCTGTGAAATCAGGTTTAGGTATCTTTCCGTTGAAAACCATACGGCTAATGCGATCCTTGGCTTGCAGGCCTTCAGGTCCAGCCGGATAATCAAGATAAAGTTTGCGATAATATGTGAAAGCTTTGTCAAAAGCCCGTGACCGTGATTCCATATCTCCCAGTTGCAACAGAACTGTTTGTTTTCTGGATTCTGAAGCTTCAGGTAGCGACTGCAATAACAATTTGAAAGCTTCTGGTTTTCCCTGTTGGTAAACATATTCCGTAAGATCTTCGATCGCGGCTGCCCGGTATGGACTCGATGGATAAAGTTTTAAAAAATCACGAATAAGCGCCTCGCTTTTGGCAAATTCCTTGTAATGCGCAAACCCTTTAGCTAATAGCAAATATGACACTGGCCCATAAAGGCTGTCACTAAGTACAGATTGCCACCTCTGTCTCGCCTTTTGGACATTGCCATCCTCCAGAGCCTGTTTTCCGGCTAGGAATTGATTTCGGAGGGATTCCTCTGTGTTCGTGGCTAACGAGGCTAGAGGGGTCATTGTCATTAGGAAAATGATCACAAGGAGAATCGGAAAAATCGCCGCAACATTTCTGCATGGACGCACTAATCGCGTTACCGAGGAACATGACCGCACGGCATAGTCAGGCAGCTCTTTAGAACTATTTTGCAAATTTAGAGACAACATCATGATATTTTTAAAAATATATCATTATTAGGCCTTTTTGGCAATTTGTTTCAGCATCGAGAAAACTCCTAAAATTCTGTTTTGACAAATTGGGTAATTCAACCTACAATTTTGTAGCTTTGAATTCTTTTCTTTATTATAGGAATTTTATTTATGGATGGTAGGCGTGAAGATCCGAATACGAAAAGAGAGGTCCAGGAACTTCGTTTACTTTTCGAAATCAGTCAAATTTTGGATCAAAGCATAGATCTTGGGGAGGCAGTAGGGCCTGTGCTTGAGGCCATAGCCAGACGCATGGGGATGATGCGAGGGACCCTGACACTCCTTAACAGGCAATCCGGGGAAATAATGATTGAGACTGCCCACGGTCTGTCAGAAGCACAAATGGAACGCGGCAGATATAGACCAGGGGAAGGTATAACAGGCCAGGTCGTTAAGACCGGCAAACCGGCCATTGTTCCTCATATATCTGATGAGCCCCTTTTTCTCGACCGGACCGGAGCGCGTAAGCGTCTCAAAAAGAATGATATATCGTTTATTTGCGTGCCCATTAAGATCGG
Source organism: Desulfomonilaceae bacterium (assembly GCA_049967315.1). Taxonomy (GTDB): domain Bacteria; phylum Desulfobacterota; class Desulfomonilia; order Desulfomonilales; family Desulfomonilaceae; genus CAJBEZ01. The sequence goes on along the minus strand of JBMFSZ010000387.1, from coordinate 1,906 downwards.
TAATGAGGTCATAGGGTCTCTCAGCGCAGACCGGCTGTTCGAGGAGGGTGTCTCTTTCCAGGAAGACGTAAGGCTGCTTTCTATAATTGCGTCGATGATAGCGCAAGCTGTCCGTTTAAGACAGGAGGCACAGGAAGAGCGCCAACGGCTGATGGAAGAAAATACCCGCCTGCAAAGCGAATTGCGCGAAAGGTTCAGACCGTCAAACATCGTTGGAAACTCCAAGGTCATGCGAGGTGTATATGACCTGATTTCTCAGGTTTCGCGCAGTGAAGCGACTGTATTGGTGAGAGGCGAGAGCGGGACTGGTAAGGAGCTAGTCGCGCACGCTATTCATTACAACAGCCCAAGGGCTGAAAAACCATTTGTAAAGGTCAATTGTGGAGCGTTGCCAGAAAGTGTCGTTGAAAGCGAATTGTTCGGTCACGAACGTGGAGCCTTTACCGGGGCCATAGCTACTCGCAAGGGACGCTTCGAATTGGCGCACGGCGGTACAATCTTTTTAGACGAAATTGGAGACCTGTCCCCGACGACACAGATAAAGCTTCTCAGAGTCCTTCAGGAAAGGGAATTCGAGCGCGTTGGAGGTTCTACAACTATCAGGGTAAATGTCAGGGTCATAGCAGCAACCAACCGGGATCTCGAGAATCTCATCGTCCAGGGAGTATTCAGAAATGATCTTTATTATAGACTCAATGTTTTCCCGATACACATTCCACCATTAAGAGAGAGGAAGACAGACATTCCTTTACTCGCCGATTATTTCATTGAAAAATACAGTAGAGCTAATGAAAAGCGTGTTTTAAGAATTTCCACCCCGGCCATAGACATGCTTATGAGTTATCACTGGCCTGGCAATGTCAGGGAACTTGAAAATTGTATTGAACGCGCGGTTCTACTGAGTTCCGATAAGGTTATCCATTCCCACAATCTTCCACCCACTCTACAAACTGCTGAAGCTAGTGGCACAATTCACTCCGGCAGTCTCGACGCTACGCTTGACACCGTTGAACGTGACCTTATTGTAGACGCCTTAAAGGCGGCAAGGGGCAACAGGGCAAAGGCGGCGCGTGCGCTTGGCCTGACGGAGCGGGTCATGGGTTTGCGTGTAATGAAGCACGGGATTGACACAAAACGTTTTCGTACAACAATGTAACGCTAATGTAGGTTTATCATACCGTTTGGTAGCTTCATTCCATAGCCAATTACCTTGATGGCCTACAGATCCACTTTTCTATCCCGTTATTTCAATATGTTATCGGTTTTATTCAAACAGATTTGAGTTTTGGCGCCACGTTTGCTGTGAACACATGCCAATATCTGTTTTGAGCGCTCGATAACGATAAACTACATTTGTTCCTATATGGGACAAAAGATAACGGAGACAGTTGAAAGATGAATCAAGCTGACAATGCGTGGGTTCTTGTTTCTTCAGCCTTGGTGTTGCTGATGACACCCGGTTTGGCGATGTTTTACGGCGGGATGACAAGGTCGAAAAACGTTCTGTCAACCATGATGCACAGTTTCTTTCTCATGGCTATGGCCTCAATTATCTGGATGTTTTATGGTTTCAGCCTGGCTTTTGCCCCTGACGCCGTGCGTGGTTGGGTAGGTGGCTCGAATTACTTTTTTCTGAACAATATTGGAGCATCGCTGTTCCCTGATTTAACTGATCCAACCAAGACAATGACAATTCCAGGGACAACCTTCATGATTTTTCAGTGTATGTTTGCTGTTATTACTCCAGCTCTCATATCTGGGGCTTTTGCAGAAAGAATGAAGTTCAGTTCTTTCGCATTGTTCATGCTCCTGTGGATCACATTTGTGTATTGCCCTGTGGCCCACTGGGTTTGGGGGCCTGGCGGCTGGCTCTCCGCGATGGGAGCGCTTGACTTCGCCGGTGGCA
>JBMFSZ010000386.1:0-3558 GCA_049967315.1 Desulfomonilaceae bacterium | reverse complement strand
CGCAAAAGCTTGTGCCCAGTTACTACTCTGAAGTGAAGTAAATTTATTGTCAGATTGCGCCAACCGGGAACAACTACAGGGTTCTGTTCATGCTCTACATGTCTAGGTATGCCTTCCTAATATTTAGCAATACCATAATCTGATACGTTTCGATATGTTATTGACAATTTGTTAAGTGGGGTATTGTTTGGCGCCGTATTCCGCTCTTCAGCGCGCCTGCCATCTCGTCTACGATTTGGCTCCGATAAAATCGCATTAAATCAAATTGTTATAAGATTATCGCACTGAAAAAAGCGCTTCCTTGCTTCAATGTGACTCAAGCGCGTTTTGCCGTGCGTGTTATACAATTGCCACAAAATAATAAACAAAATTCTAGATAATTAATATATCATACGGAAAATGCGTTATATTTTTCTTGACAAATAAAACAAACAAGCTAATCTCCACCTTGCAATAAATAAGAACCCTGAGGGAGGGTGTTATGCTAAGAAGGTATCTCTGTTACACGTGTATTTGGATTGTTTTGTTGACGGTGGGGGTCACCGGCGCATATGCTGAATCCACTCCGGGTATCCTGGATTCCTACGCTGCGGCCAGTCTGGACGCTTCTCCAAATTACAAAGCAATTTCTAAGGTGAAACCATCTGAACCGGCGGTAACAAAAGTGAAGCCGGGAATTATGTCCAGATTTGAGGGCTTGTCCAGATTTAATCCTGCTAACTGGGTAGGAGAATGTATCCTTCCATCGCCTGCCAAAGGACAATTCACGGCAGGGCCTTGGGTATGGTTTGGGACTGTTAGAGGGGAAGCCAGGAGGAGTGTCGGAGGAACAACTGCGACCCCTGGAACAAAAGTTGATTTCCATGACAATCTGGGATTTGGTCAAAACGCCACCACGCTCTGGGGTTTTGACGCTAAATACCAACTCAGGCCCAAATTTGGTATACGCTATTCGTTCATGCCCATGAAAATGGAGTCGAAATATACGACACCGGGGTCTTTCACTTTCGCCAACCAGTTATTTACCAGTGGAACTATGATTGAATCGAAATGGGAACGATATCAACATAGGGCTGGTTTGACTTTTAACCTGACCAATAACCCCAGTTCACGCACGAGTATATTTGCAGAGTGGATGTACCTTCAGGACAAGCTGCAGATTACTAGTGGAGTTGGGGCAACTGCACCCGTTATTTGGGATGACACAAGAAATGTGGCGGTAGTCGGCGCCGAGTTCGACAAATGCTTAAGAAACTTTCGTGGAAACAGCTTGAATCTAAGCTGCAAAGCCGATGTGATATTCCTAAATGATTGTTTCGGCTTCGACGCTGAAACCGCTCTAAATTACATGATCCCTATCAAGACCGGTAGATTTGGGTTCATCAAAGGTGGATACAGGTATTCTTACTTCCAGAAAGACAACACCAAAGACCTGTTCGACACCTCAATAGGCGGTGTTTTTCTCCAGGTTGGCTTCCTGTTTTAGCTAGCCACCTTAGCCCGGTTACAGGCCTCTCTTCCCCCGATTCTAGCCCGACCAAATTTTAATACCCTCCAAAGTCCGACTCCGGGTCGGGCTTTTTTTATTTTATGGCAAAGAATTCCGAAGACTCTAGTTATCGAAGCTCAAGAAATCCACACTGTCTCCAGATAAGAACCAGCCATATCGACAATCATTCGTGGTTGGTTAGCCTGAAGATCCCAGGACACGAACACACCAGAAGGGTCTATCAGTCCTTGATCCTCCGCCTCGAGGTGGGAACTAATTTTTTCAATTGATTTAGCGACAGTTTTCGTAACAATTCTCTCGAGGCCCAGGTGTTTGTTCAACTCTTTCAGGGAAGGGGCGATATTTATCTGTTCGACCGCTTCTTCCCAGTGAATCCCGGAGACTTTTTTTCTCAAAACGTAGCCATTGCCTCGATCTCGAATTAACAACAAAGGCTGATTAAAAAGAATCTTTGTGTTCCTGAGATTTAATGGTGGTTTCCCTGAAGCCATACGACTCATAAATTCTCTTCTTTTTTCAATCTTTGGCAGTGTCCGGATTTGGGATCGTTCAAAAATAAAACTCTCACCATCCAGTTCGATTTCTTTTAGCCTTGTTGGATCAAAGCCAAGGTCCAGAAGGTCTCCAAGAGTAAGGTCCTGTGTAGCCCTGCCACTTTTTTGCAGCCAGGATACAAAGCTTGGCCTTCTGTAATTTGGCAGGGCCTCGATAAATTTCGCCGGGTTCGCTTTGAGCAATTCGGGTAATTTTAGCCAAAGCTCTCTATCGCCGGATACAAAACAAGTCCGGTTATTTAATTCGGCTGGCCCGTAAGACTTAATGGGCATGTTCAGAATGGCCGAAGACATCGAAATCTGGTCCATGGATTCGCCACCGGTGTACCCCAACAATTGCGATATCCGTCTCTTAAACCCAAGCAGTTTTGTAACATAACGCGTAAACATGAATCTCATGAGAGAACTTGGCTCTCCTGATTCAATTTCCCCCTTGAAATAAATCAGCAAAGCTCGGTACAGGTCCTTGAATTCTTCTATGGTTCTTTGGACCATGACCTCATTATCTCTCATATCTATAGCCGGCCGTCTCCTCTTGATATGGTGGACTAGCCTGATGATCGAAGCCCGCAAATCTTTTCCTGAGAATGCTGGCGGGATATAGATCATGTAGGAACCGTCTTTGTCGCTCGTGTTTTCTTCCGGTATATCGTCGAACGGTCGCCACTCGAGCTTTCTGTAGATCTCAAATGTAGGATCATCCGACGGTATGATGTTGTCCAGCACCCCAACTGCTGATTTTTCGATAAGGAAATCCCTGAATTCTCTGAGGACCAAATTCCCAAGTCCTTTGTTACGAAATGGCGCTGCAACTTCAACGTAAACCAGGTAAAAGCAGGGAATTGGCTTATTAAGGTAAAGCATGTTCAGTCGTCCGAGATTTTCTCCCGTCTCTGAGTTGATCTCAAACGTCTTGAATCCTCGACTAAATTTACTGGTGTTCAATTTGTCAATTTTAGCCCCAGAAACGGTCGAGCCGACCAAATTAGTAAGATCTTCATACAGGTCAGAGGCCAGGAGCGAATCATCTCCTCCATGAACTATCCCATCATGTATCAACCCGATCAGGGATAGCCTGTCCACAGTGTTGAGTCGTTTAACAGAAGAGGAACTTCCAAAAGTTTTTTGAACTGGGAGATTTTCCAGCATGTCAGGGATTTCCTTATCGTGGGAATAGAAAAACACGAGCCATAAGAAACAAAAAAGCGGAGTTTTCGCTCCGCTTTGGTCTTTCTTACAAAATTTTTGTCACCTTCAGCGAAGACGCGGCCTATTCCTTCCACTAAAATAAAAATACTTTACGGAGAAATTAAACATCTTGTCCTCGCTTTAATACTTTTTAATGAGTGGGCTGTTTTTTGTCAATATTAAATTTGATGTCTGCAAATAATTCCTTGAATCGAGTGTCTGAATTTGCTTTAGCGAAGCAACAAAATTCTGTCCTTCCCATGGATAGTTGTGCTTGATCAAAAAGATTAGTATGTAAGAACTCAT
>JBMFSZ010000385.1:0-3568 GCA_049967315.1 Desulfomonilaceae bacterium | reverse complement strand
AGGACCGTATTAACCAGCTAGAACTGAACGCCTTGCTCAAGATAAGTCAGGTTACAGGCCAGGCGTTAAACCTCGATCAGACCCTGGAAATAATCCTTTCCATTTTGTCCGAAGATTTATCGATGAAACGTGGGGCCGTGACAATTGTTGATTCTGAAACGGGAAAATTGGTAATTAGAGCTTCCCACGGCCTGACTCATCAGGAGAAAAAAAGAGGTGTCTACAGGTTTGATGAAGGGGTCACAGGAAAAATTTTCAGTTCCAATGAGCCTTTTGTGGTCCCTGATATTAGTAATGATCCTCTTTTTTTAAACAAGACAGGATCCAGGGACCTTGAGACAGGCAAGCTTTCGTTTATCGGTGTTCCCATAACGCTTAACAACTCCCCGATAGGGGTTTTGAGTGTTGACAGGCTGTTTGACGAGGATGTCTCCTTTGAGGAGGATGTGAGATTCCTGTCAATCCTTGCCGCCTTCATTGCACAGTTGATCAGCTTGAATGAGCAGGTCAAAGAGCGAGAGAACCACCTCGTGCGGGCAAACCTTTTTCTAAAGGAAAAGATTTCCAGGAAAAGCAGCGGCTTTTTCTCGGGCGCCAGAAGCCCCGCCATGGTGGAGGCCCAACAACTGATCAAAAAGGTCGCTCCTACTAAGGCTACCGTTTTGATTCTCGGTGAGTCAGGCACCGGCAAAACCCTGGTGGCCCAGATAATACACGAATTGAGCGCAAGAGCCCGTAACCCTTTTGTAAAGGTAAACAGCGCCGCGCTCCCGGAAAATCTTCTTGAGGCGGAATTGTTTGGCTATGAAAAAGGAGCTTTTACAGGCGCCACAGAAGCCAGGATTGGCCGGGTCGAAGAAGCTGATGGGGGAACACTGTTTCTTGATGAAATAGGTGAAGTTTCGGGGCCGGTTCAGGCGAAGCTGTTAAGGTTCCTTCAGGACAAGGAATTTGAACGGCTCGGAAGCTCCAGAACCAGAAAAGTGGACGCCAGAATCGTTGCCGCCACGAACCGCGATCTTGCCAAAGCCACCGCTTCAGGCGAATTCCGCCAGGATCTCTATTATAGGCTCAATGTTTTTCCCATTCGGGTGCCGCCACTTCGCGAAAGAAGGGAGGATATAGTGGGCCTGCTGAGTTTTTTCACAAAGTCTCTGGCCAAAGAATACGGGTCGGAGCTTCATTTTTCTCCGCGAGCTATTGAAGCCCTGATCCGGTATTCATGGCCAGGCAATGTCAGGGAACTGGAAAATCTCCTGGAGAGGCTTGCCATAATATCTGAAAGCGGTCTCATCCATGACGAAGATCTGGCCCCCTACATTTCTCATACAGGTAGAGAAACAGCCCTTCCCGAAGTTGAGAAAAAACTTGATTCCCTGACAGAACTGGAAAAAAGAGGCATAGTGGCGGCCCTTCAACGAAACAACTGGATTCAGTCACGCGCAGCCAGAGATCTTGGAATCACCCTGAGACAAATGGGATATCGGGTAAAGAAGTTTGGTCTTGAAGATTATTTAAGAAAGAAAAAGGTTTTTATATAGAATCCACATCGAAAAAAGCTGGAATATTCTCGCATTCTTTTAGAGCGTCGACTTCTTTCACTTTCACATCTAAGACTGCTATGTAGTTGAACAACGCTGGTTTCTCCTGCAGAGGTCGACGCTCCTATATAATTATTACAACCACACCAGACACTCTAGCGCTTATGTTCCTGCGGGTAGCCGCCAGACATGGAATTGCCCCGCGCTGCGGGATTATTCGGGACATTTTTTTACAGAATCGTTCGTCTTTTGACAATATTTACAAAAATGTTACATGGTTTACGTTTTTGTAAATATTGTCAATTTTGATCCCTGCCACAAACTCATGGCCTGATATTCATCTATCCCTAACATCCCAATCATATCAACATCTTCCAATCCGCAGACTTGAGCGGTGCCCGAATGGCACGGATGTTGCCCTACTCTGGTTAAAAAATGTGAGAGGTCAAAAAACAACAGGCAATGAGAAAAATAGCAATTTACGGCAAAGGCGGCATTGGGAAATCAACAACTACGCAAAACACCGTCGCCGGTTTAGCCGAGATGGGGCGCAAGGTGATGGTGGTCGGTTGCGACCCCAAGGCTGACTCTACTCGACTTCTACTAGGAGGCCTTTCCCAGAAGACCGTACTGGATACGCTTAGGGCAGAAGGTGAAGATGTGGAACTGGAAGACATCCGGAAAACCGGTTTCAAGGGAACAATTTGTGTCGAATCGGGTGGACCGGAACCCGGTGTCGGGTGCGCCGGACGTGGAATCATAACCTCAATAAACCTTCTTGAGCAGTTGGGCGCTTACGCTGAAAAACTCGATTACGCCTTTTACGACGTTTTGGGTGACGTTGTTTGCGGCGGGTTCGCAATGCCCATCAGGGAAGGCAAGGCTCAGGAGATCTACATCGTAGTTTCCGGTGAAATGATGGCCATGTATGCCGCCAACAACATCTGCAAGGGAATAGTGAAGTTTGCCGAAGCTGGTGGCGTGAGATTGGGAGGACTCATCTGCAACAGTAGAAAGGTCGACAATGAACAGGAAATGATCGAGGCCTTCGCTACCCAACTCGGCACACAAATGATCCATTTCGTTCCCAGGGACAATATGGTTCAAAAGGCCGAGATAAACAGAAAAACAGTGATCGAATACGAACCCACACATTCGCAGGCCGACGAATACAGGACGCTGGCAAAGAAAATTGAAGAAAACAAAATGCACGTCGTTCCTAAACCGATGAGCACCGATGACCTTGAAAAGCTGCTCATCAAACATGGTCTGGCTGGGTAACGGACTCAAACAGCCTGAATTAACAAATGGGAAAAGAGGTAAAAGACATGTTGATGATCAAATCCGTTGTCAGGCCAACAAAGGTTGATGACGTGCTGGCGGCTCTTATGGAAGCGGGTTTTCCCGCAGTTACAAAAATATCGGTGGTGGGTCGGGGTAAACAGAGAGGCATCAAGATAGGGGAAATCACCTATGACGAGATCCCCAAGGAAATGCTCCTCACTGTAGTCCCCGACTCTGACAGGGATTTTGTTATCAAGACAGTGATAAAGGCCGCCCGGACCGGTGACAAGGGGGCTTACGGAGACGGCAAGATCTTCGTAATCCCGGTAGAAGAAGTTTACACAATCAGTTCGGGAATCAGGGAGATAGCCTCAGGCGAAATCGAAGAGGTGAAGATATGAAAGCTATCATGGCCATCATACGCATGAACATGATGAATAAGACCAAAAAGGCTCTATCTGACGCGGGTATCCCTTCAATGACCGCAAAGGATGTTCTCGGCAGGGGCAAGGGACTGGTGGATTACAGCCTGCTGGAAGGAGCTGAAAAAGGTTACGAGGAAGCGATAGCGCAGCTTGGACATAGTCAACGTCTGATCCCGAAGAGAATGCTCTACCTTGTAGTGCCCGAAAAGCTGAAGACCAAAGCCGTGACAACCATCATGCAAGTCAACCATACGGGCAAATCCGGTGACGGCAAAATATTCGTAATGCCCATCTCCGGGTCCATAAGCGTCAGGACAG
>JBMFSZ010000384.1:0-3573 GCA_049967315.1 Desulfomonilaceae bacterium | reverse complement strand
GTCCTGGGGCACCCGGGCCGACTCTCATCATACAATCCGACAAGACCATTCTGTATAAAACGTCTCCGCCACTTGCCGATTGTCGGCATTGATACGCCCATCCGACGTGCAATGGAAATGTTCTCCTCTCCGTCAGCAGAAGACAAAACAATCCCTGCTCGCATCACCAGACAGTGGGGAGCTTTTAATGATCTCGTCAGTTCAAGCAATGTCTTGCGCTCTAAATCCGTCAAAACGATTTCCTGTTTCCTTGGCCGTCCCTTGTTCATGTGAACCCCCATCTACAAATCAGGGCTATATCTCACAAAAACAACACCTATTGCAAGCTATTTCGGGGACAGGACACTAGGTTGCACTACGACTACCTAGACCACAGGCTAGGGGCTGCCTTCTTAAGTGGGCGGTATCCCATGCCTTGGAAAGGGCCGCCCAAAACCGAAACAGCAAGAGCATTCTTCAAGATGCCCGTTTTTTGTCTTGTTGGACCCATCTCCACAAAGTCTGAGGGTTGTTCCGCCTTCGCGAAGAAGCCTACCGAAGACCGTTCCCTGATTTCACCGCGCGCTGACCTCATACACGCATGCGCCAAATAGCCACTGGTAGTATCTTATGATCATCCTATTATAGGATTTCTGATAACCCGTCAACCTTAAAGATTCCAGTGGCCTTTCTTTTTTAAACAAAAAATTAGCTTCTTCGGGGTTTAAAGGTCCCTTTGGTTAATGCTCCAATCATGTCTCCATCATTGGCCAGAGCCCTCCTATTATAGACTAGGCACGTGGGTCAGAGGTTGAGAGTACGGAACATTCGCTTTTGGAGATAAAACCTGACAGAAGCTCCTTCCATTGGAAAACATTCACATGGGAACACTCGTAGCGTTCAGCGAGACAAGAAGGTCAAAAGGAGTCAAAAACCGAACATTGAATTACCTACTTCAAGTCGTGCGGCACATCCTGAACCTCGCTGTCGGAGATTGCATCGACGAACGCGGACTATCATGCTTGCCTCAGGCCCTCAAGATTCACCTCTTTCCTGTAGTGGACGCTCGCAAGCCCATCACATGGGATGAGCAGGACCGACTGCTTAGCGCCCTACCCCGCCATTTGAGACCAATGGCATTATTCAAGGTGAATACGGTCTGCTTTAGAGAATCTGAGGTTTGCGGGCTGCGATGGAGCCATGAGGTGGAAATACCCCAAATGGGAACCTCGGTGTTCACAATTCCCCATGAATTGGTTAAGAACCGCGAGGACAGACTTGTGGGTCTTAACAGGATAGCGGCCCAAGTAGTCAACCATAAGCCTGGTGATCATTCAACCCATGTCTTTTCTTACACGGGAAATCCCGTCAGTCGCATGGCCGCCTTGGCCTCGAGAAAAGCCAGGGTCCATGTCGGATTACCTGACCTGCGGGTACATGACCTCAAGCACACCTTCGGGCGCCGACTGAGGGCAACCGGGGTATCATTCGGGGACAGACAGGATCTGCTCGGGCATAAGAGCGCCAGAATTACAACACATTATTGCCGCGCTGAACTAGAGCGTCTAATATCCGCCGCCAACACGGTTTGCGGAGACGATTCCCGAAAAATTCCCACACTTATTGTTTTAAGATCAAGACACATGGTTGGAGGCAGGGCAATTCCCTGGTGATTCTATGGTGCTCGGAGCGAGAGTCGAACTCGCACACCCTTGCGGGCGGTGGATTTTGAGTCCACTGCGTCTACCAATTCCGCCATCCGAGCAAAGAAAGACCCTGCAGAGCTCTATCTTGAAGATTCACAGTATAGCGGATATGATTCGGACAAGCAAACATAATTTGTTGTCATTTTAGGAAAATAGGTTAAAAATGACCATCCAGTCGATTCCCGGGCAGATGATAAGCAGTAATGCCTGAGACCTCCAGAGATGTACACAATAATATATATCAAATTATAAATGAGTTAAAACAATATATACCTGTCTACGACAGAGAACCATCTTGATAATTTGAAGATTATTGATATAATAGGTCAATATATAAAGGAAATATAAAATGAATGACAGCAAGCAATATGTGATTGATGAATTTAACGTCCGTGAAAGTTGGCGTATATTCAGAATAATCTCTGAGTTCGTGGATGGCTTCGAGACCATGTCTGAAATCTACCCTGCAGTCTCGGTTTTTGGATCGGCTTCAATCAGAGAAGGCGATCCGGTATATGAACTGGGACGAAAAGTGGGACGTCTCCTTGCGGAAAGCGGGTTTGCTGTAATAACGGGCGGCGGTCCAGGAGCTATGGAGGCGGCTAACAGAGGAGCTATGGAGGCTGGCGGCAAATCTGTCGGGTTGTGCATTCAGCTCCCCCGGGAACAGGCTTCAAATCCCTACACCAACGTAAGACTCAATTTCAGATATTTCTTTGTAAGAAAAGTTATGTTTGTCAAATATGCGATGGCCTACGTCATACTGCCAGGGGGCTTTGGGACTATGGATGAGCTGTTCGAAGCCATGACATTGATTCAGACACATCGCATTAAACCCTTCCCGGTCATCATGCTCGGGAAGGATTACTGGAAGGACCTTGTCTCGTGGATAAAGAAAACGATGCTGGCACACCGAATGATATGCCCGGATGATCTGGAACTGTTTCAGGTGACAGATGACCCGGAAGCAGCCGTGTCCACTATTAAACGAATAGTTATCCTCTAGCCCTTCTTTAGCGCCCAGAGGTCACAGAGAGAATTGTCGAAACTTGATTTTCAGGAAGCTTGCTTAAAATTCAAAAGATTCATTGAAACTGAAAAAGCCAGGTCGAATGAGACCGTAAGGGCCTATATGTCCGATATCGAGGACTTCAAAGCCTTCCTGACCCAAACTGGGCACTCAGGTTTGATAAGCGACTTGGCAAAAGTTGGTCCAGTTCACATTAGAGCTTTTGTAGCTAGTCGTTTCTCAAAAATAAAAAAAACATCGGTTAGCCGGAAACTTGCAACTTTGAGAACTTTCTTCCGATTCTTGGCGAGAGATGGCCTATTGAATCATAATCCTGCGCTTTCCATCAGGTCACCAAAACTGGACAAACCTCTTCCCAGGGCTTTAAGTGTAGACGACATGGACAGATTCTTCTCAAGAAACGACCAGGGGTTAAAAAGAGATCTCGCAATTTTTGAACTCATGTATTCGGCAGGATTACGGGTTAGCGAGCTAACGTCTCTGCAAATCGACGATATAGACATCAACAACGGCTGGGCAAGAGTTGTAGGAAAGGGTTCCAAAGAGAGATATTGCCCTGTCGGAGAAAAGGCTATTAATGCAATTTTAGCGTATTTACCCGAAAGGCTTGCAATCTTGACCGCTCACCCCAACACAAGAGGGATGAAAGCGCTTTTTTTGAATTGCAGAGGCGGGCGCTTGTCTTCGAGACATGTTGGACGGATAATGAAATCGTTCCTTGATATAGCGAAACTTGGACGTGACGCCTCCCCACACGCGTTGAGACATTCTTTCGCGACTCATCTACTCCAGGGTGGCGCTGATTTAAGATCCATCCAGGAGATGCTTGGTCATTCAAGTCTTTCTACAACGCAGCGT
>JBMFSZ010000383.1:0-3599 GCA_049967315.1 Desulfomonilaceae bacterium | reverse complement strand
AACTCTGTCCAATCCCTGCTCCTTCATCCTGTCTTCCGCTACAACCTCTGCGTAGCCATAAATCCATTTTCTGGGAACTCTACCGAATCTTTTCAGGAACATCTCGTTGATTTCGTTGTGAACCGCCACACGTTGTCCCAAAGTTTTGTTTGACGAGTACATCCGGGACCCGGCGAGCAACTCTTCCAGATAGAAAAAACGGGCAGATTTACCAAAACGGAGCCATAATTCATAGTCAAGGCAGAACATCAATTCTGGGTCCAGAGGACCGAATTGTTCGATCAGTCTTCTTCGGAAGAAGGCTCCCGGCTGGCAGATGTAGCATTCATCGAATAGCCGCCTGTAGTTCCAGGGTTCAGTCGGGAATGGTTCGGTGACATTGTCATGCTCATCGATGAAGTTGGACAGGCCATAGATCACATCAACGTCCGGATATTGTTCAAAAATCTTTCGGACCCTTTCAAAAGCGCCCGGGTAATAGATGTCGTCTGAATTTATCCAGGCGATTATTTCCCCAGACGTGCGGGCAATTCCTTTGTTCACTGCGTCCGCCTGCCCACCATCTTTCTCTGAAACCCAGGAATAGTCTATGAGGTGACACCCTGGCTGGCTTTGATAATTTTCAGTTTCGAGCTCGTATTGTGAAAGGATTGCAACGGTTGTGTCGGTAGACCCGCCATCAATAACGGCGAAGTCCATAATGAAGTCCCCTGACTGGTCAAGGACACTTTTTATGGTCCTCTCTATAAAGGACCCCTGGTTATATGACGGTGTTATTACAGAAAATTTCATGATAATTTCATCCGGTTGAGAACTTTTTTGATTTTACACTGATAGACCCCTATAGCATTTGAAACCAGCCAAAAGCCAGCGTCAGATTCCATAATTTTTTTGATGACGGGCTGTCGGGTAAAATTGTTCAAAAATGACTCTTTTGAAAATTGATCCAGAAACAGTCTTCTATCCATATCCGAGGTGGTAACGAGGTTGAAAATCCGGTAGACCCTCTTGCGTGGGCAGATATTCCACAGTGTTTCAAAAAGATCAGCCAGCGATTCGATACTGTAGCTGTCATGACTTAGAGCTTCAGCAAGTTTTGACACTGGAACTACGAACGCTAGATCTGTTTTGGCATGATGTTCAAGCTCAATATCGCCGACTAGAGGCTTTGAATATAGATCCCTCAATCTTTGCGTTTTTTCTTCAAAAAGGTAGCTATCTCCTATAAGCATTTCGTCGAATGGGTTGTCTTGCGTGTAGGTGGCAAGCAAAAAACCGATGAATGGTTTGTGTGGGAGATGATCTTCATTGCAAAACATGGCGAGTCCTGTGGAATAATTCGCCGAAATTTCTTCCAAACATTTGCTAAATGACAAACCGAACCCACAATTTATCGAATTGTCTCCCACTCCAATTCGTTTTTTCGAACCTAGCTGAGCATGCTCGAGGAAATTGAGAATCTTTATGTTATCTCCGTATGCCAGGATCAATTCCTCCAGGTAACTGCCATTATTCGGTGAAACCCCATTTTTTATGAGGTTAATCAACACAATAGGCCGATGGAGTGAAACAGTTGATTTATCAAAACCGCTTTCGAAAACTCTGTTCTGGTGGTTTAGGTCGTATGCTTCGTACAGAATATCAAGTGTTTGCAAAGCGGTTTTTGAATCGCTGAAGTTTTTTGCCAGTTGCCGTCCGTGTTCGACCCGCCTGGCTACATCTGATGGTGAATTCAGGAAAACCAATATTTTGTTGGCTAGATCCTGCGGATCATTGGGTTTGAAATACAGACCCGCTGAACCGGCAATTTCAGGTAAACTTGTTGAATCCGCGGCAATGATGGGACACCCGCAGGCCATGGCCTCAACAACGGGTATGCCAAAACCTTCAAAAAGGCTGGGATGAACTAGCGCCAAAGCGTTCTTGTATAGAAACTTGAGTTCGGGCAGGTTTACCTCCCCTATATGAAAAACCGATTTACCCAAACCTCTCGACTGAATTTCTTCTACAACGTCAACGCGATTCCCCAGTCCCTCAAGCAGATTCCCTGTGAATATCGTGGGAATTTCGATACCTTCCTGTTCTTTGATAATGCTCAAGGCATTTAACAAGGTTACATGATTTTTGTGCCGCCAACAATTGGCAGGATAGAAAAAGAACTTTCCCATATCTTCTGGTAAGTTTCCAGGTTTATTGCCCACATCATTTTCTGAAGAAAAAATCTTATGCGCAGCCAGGTGAGTAACTCTTATCTTATTCTCTGGAACATTAAAGGCATTGACAATTGTGTTCTTGCTGAAGCTGGAAATAGTTATTGTAAGCGTCGAAGCTTTAGCCGTATAAGGGTGGTAGGTAGCTAGGGACTCCAGATCAATCGGAACGAAAAAATCCGGGAAAAACTGTTCCTGGATATCCGGTATGGTATGGACAATAGGAAAATCCAACATATTGGCGCCACCCCAAAAAGCTGGACAAAACAATATGTCGAATTCGTTCCTGAAATCGAAGATGTCGCCAGGCACCGATATCAAGTGATTTTTGGCTCTGGCGATTCCATGAATACCATGAATAAAGTCTTTATTATGCTCTCCACAAAACACACTTAATCTGTCCGGGATAATCTTTAGGAATTCGCAAAGCAGACTAAGGGCATAGTAAAGCATTCCCCCACATTCAGTACCTGTGTAAGGCCAAAAATTCAGACCTATTCTCAAGTGATTATGATTGTAGATCAAATGTATTTAGTTATCGTTTGCTTTAACAAAATGCTTCAACACATCGATTGTTTTCAATGGCAGCAATGGACAAGACTTCCTCAAATCTTCAAGTGTCTTATATAACGCAACACACTAATAAACTTACGAATTATGTTGAAAATCTCAGCTATAAGATTGTACAAGGAAACTGAACTAAAAAGACGTTTATTTTTGGCGCCTACAAAATGTTCAGTGAATATTTTGTCAAGATCATATTGTTCAATAGTTTTTCCTTGAAGCCAAGTGAGCCATTCACTATCTCCGGACGTTGCAATTTGTGCCAGAAGAGTCTTGAAGTTTTCATCCCGTCGAAGAATCTCATAACTCAGGATAGTGTGTAGTGTTTTTTCCCCGAATGGCTTCTTATTGTAAGTAAGACATAGACCAGGGTCTCTTGACAAATCGAAAGGATTGTCACCAAAAATGTCCTGGATCCATTTTGTATTGCGGTATATTTCCCGTACCAAATATGGAATCCTTATTTTACTGCGATCGAAGAAATCGAAACCGTAATCTAAACTTTCATATCTTTCTAAACCATTTGCCTGCAATCTCGAAATATATTCGAGCACAATTTGATTCACTAATTCCGGGACACCAACGTTAGAGAATCTATTCTCGTGTTTAGACAGTATATACGGCGCTTCTGCTACTAATCCCGAGAAATGAAAGAATACCATGGGAATTGAATTAGCATAGTATTTCCCGTCTTGGAAAGAAATGAGTCGCTGGGCTAAATTCCAATAGGCTACGTTCAACCCTGGTGAACGATCAATGAAAATGTGCGGGAATAGGCAAGGGATAAGATCACACCACTTCTGATCAACAAACACTCCCCGATGT
>JBMFSZ010000382.1:0-3627 GCA_049967315.1 Desulfomonilaceae bacterium | reverse complement strand
CCGCCGCATGCTCCGCCGATAAATTCATCCCGTTGGGATCCACTCCAGCCAACCATAAACAAACAACGTCAGCCTTGTATTCCTCTACACACTTCTTGGCCCAGGCAACCGGATCCCCAGTAACATCCTTGAACGGAGCTAAAGCCTCTTCAGCCCACTCCTCAGGCTCTATATCCAATACCTGAAGCGCTAACTTCGGAACATGGGGCCCCTCTCCCTCAAAACTATAAAAACTGTAGCCGGTCTCACCGCCTACCACTACCTCCTTGCCAGGCTTGCCTATCTTCACCTCGCGTATCTTACCCGAATACTTAACTTTCGGCAGTTCAGCCATCTGACACCTTCTTAATTTGAGATTAGATCACAGTATTTTTTAAAGCAGATAGATTTTCAGGCGGGATTTTTTCTTTTCTCGCTGCCAAACCAATCTTTAGAATAGAAGTATCTTTCAGCGGTAGTCAGATATTTTTTAATAGGGTCACTAGCTTGGTCCATGTTTACAAAGGTAATGTTTTTACGCCATTGATAACGGTCTTCGTCCGAGCCAGCGATATATTCCGGCATCAATATTTTAACCTTTTGACCGTCAAACCTCTCCTTTTCCTCGTAGTGTTCGCCTGCCATACTTCAGACTCCTCTCTATAATTGAGATATTTATTTACGCGGTCCAAAACTGCCCGATATTTAGCTTTTCCCTGGGAAATGGGTTTTGATGGGTAAGCGTTATTATTATGTAGCATAGACCGCGCCAAAGCAATATTTTTTTTGTAATTTGAATCGGATAGCACGATTTACTAAAAGTGGCGCGGCATGCCCCCTTTCTCTAAAGCCTCACTGATGAATGCGGACTTCTAGACATATAGGCCAAACGGTTTAGCGCATTTACCATAGCTTTTGCTGACGCTACCAATATGTCTTCGTGCGCTCCCTTTCCAACCGCCACGTTTCCGTTCTCTTCCAGTCTTATCGAAGCTTCCCCAAGAGCATCGGTTCCCCCAGTAATTGCACTGATTGCGAAATGTAATAACTTAGGTTTACGGCCGGTTAATTTCAAGATGGCGTTATAAGTTGCGTCTACAGGTCCATTGCCCAGTTCCGCTCCGTGGCATTCTTCACCTTCTATCAACATTTTTACTGTCGCTGTGGGGACTACTTCCGAACCGCTCATCATTGTTACAGACAGCAATTTATAGGTTTCCGATGTGCGCAGCACTTCCTCGGCTACTATCGCTTCCAGGTCCTCATCGTAAACCACCTTCTTGCGGTCTGCCAAGTCTTTAAATCGCTTAAATGTTAGATTTACTTCATTGTCCGTCAGAGAGTAGCCCAAAGCTTGAATGCGCTCACGAAACGCGTGTCTTCCCGAATGCTTACCCAAAACTAGAGAGGATTGCGAAATCCCTACCGATTCTGGATCCATAATTTCATACGTTGAACGTTCTTTTATCACGCCGTCCTGGTGTATTCCCGATTCATGGGCAAATGCGTTCGCCCCGACTATCGCTTTGTTGGGCTGGACTGGTATTCCTGTGATTGCCGTCACAAGACGACTCGTGTGAAAAATTTGTTCAGTCACAATGCCAGTAACCAAGTTAAAATGGTCTTGCCTTGTCTTTATGGCCATGACTATTTCTTCAAGAGACGCGTTTCCAGCTCTTTCACCAATTCCGTTAATAGTGCATTCGACCTGCCTAACTCCGGCTTCTACTCCTGCAAGTGAATTTGCGACAGCTAATCCAAGATCATCATGGCAATGTATGGATAGAATGGCATCGTCAATTCCTTTTGTTTTCGCCTTCAGAAATTTTATTAGTTCTGCAATTTCAGTAGGATAAGAATAGCCAACAGTGTCTGGTATGTTTATCGTGCCGGCGCCTTCTCTTATCGCCGTTTCTATTATCTCGACAAGAAAATTCCAATCACTTCTCGTAGCGTCTTCACACGAAAATTCTACCCAGTCGGAAAGGGATCTTGCGAGTCTAACAGCTTGCCCAGCGCGCTCTACTACTTCATTACGACTCATTCGAAGTTTGTGCTTGAGGTGAATGTCACTCGTAGCTATAAACGTGTGGATTCCTGGTTTGTTAGCCTTCTCAACTGCGGACCAGGCTGTTTCAATGTCTTCTGCGACTGAACGGGCAAGACCAACTACTCGTGAATTTTTCACTTCGGAAGCAATGCGCGCCACAGCTTCCCTGTCTCCATCGGAACTTGCGGGGAAGCCCGCTTCTATTGTGTCCACTCCCAGCCTTTCGAGTTGACGGGCAAGTTGCAGTTTTTCATGCTGATTCATTGTCGCGCCAGGAGATTGCTCACCATCTCTTAGGGTCGTATCAAAAATGTAAACTCGGTTCGTCATTTAGCTACTCTCCGGTTGTTTTTTAATTTTTGAGGCTATAACTAATTGGAATGGTCTTTTCCCTTCCATTATGGCAACAAACCCGGGTTGCTTTTGGCATACTTAAAACTAACTATAGCTTGGAATTAACGTTGGTGGTGGCTGGATTCTGAGCCTGGCCAATTACGGAGCCATTAATAACTGACAACTTCTGATTCTTCTTCCCGTAAAAATAGAATATTGCGATCATCAACGGCCCAGATACTACATAGGCCAAACAGATGAAAAAGGGGACAATAAACGGGGCTACTGCGATCAAAGACATCAAGAGCACAAAACCAACCGTAGAGCTAAAAGGTTTTTCTCTAACTAGAGTCAAGTCCTTGAAAGCGTGAAATTTTATAGAACTAACCATGAGAAACGACAAGGCGACTGTAAGTCCCAAAAGGAAAAAGGAATAGTTTCTCGGACTAATTTCCAGGTGTTCAAAGAAAATTACTGTAGTAGCGAGCATCCCTGCCGCTGCCGGTATTGGCAGCCCGTTGAACCGCTTCGGATCAATTACAGAACTCTGCACATTAAAACGAGCAAGCCTCAACGCTCCACAGGCTACATATATGAAAGCAATAACCCATCCGAGTCGTCCAAATGGTTCAAGCGCCCAAGTGTAAAACAGAACCGAAGGCGCAACTCCGAAGGAAATCACGTCCGCAAGAGAATCTAGTTCTACTCCGAATCTGGTGCTGGTTTTTGTAAGCCTGGCGACCTTGCCATCGATACCGTCAAAAAAAGCCGCCACGATTATTAGCACGCCAGACCACAAAAATTGGGATTTCAGAGCCAAAATGAGGCCATAAAAGCTGAAGAATATGCTTGTTAAAGTGAGTAAAGAAGGAAGGATAAATATTCCTTTCTTCATTTTATTAATTCTATTGGTTTTTCTCTGCCAGTCTGTTGAATTTTCTTCACGGCTTTCGTAAGGTCTTTTAATTCTGAGGAGAGATCTTTTTTTTCGAAATTCTGCGGCCATTATGATCATCCTCGTAATCGGAAAATTTTTTGAACCAGTTAAGTGGCTAAACTATTTTAACTTTTTTATAGGCTTAATCAATAGGCAAATCTCATTGGGGTGAATGTTTTTCCCTATTGCGCGAGATTCAGATATCAGGTTCAGTTGGGACCCGAGCAATAACAGTGACCCCAGCTCTGACTTTTGAACCAACTGAGGCACAGACAACAAAATGATCGGGCAGATAAACATCGACTCTGGAACCAAACTTTATCAAACC
>JBMFSZ010000381.1:0-3632 GCA_049967315.1 Desulfomonilaceae bacterium | reverse complement strand
GGGCGATTAATAGTTAAAACCAGTACGCCATCTCGGGATTCCTGCAAGAGGGCGTTTGCTTCATCCATGTTTTTCCTCCATATTGATAAATTCTTGAGTCAATGTAATTCCGGCCTGCCCTCAAGTAGAACGCGTTAGGCTCTATGGAGGAAAGCCTGAAATTTAAGTTATTCTAAATCAATAGCGTATCGGTAACTTCTCACGATACGGCGTAACCTCAAATTTTCAAAGGCAATGAGTTCATTATCGTGAACTATTTTGTCAAGGGATCAAAAGAATCTTAATCGAATTGTCATTGGCCATTACCTGATCAACTCTAAACGAAAACACCAAGATCACCAAACCTGATCACAAAAAAGCAATAGCCTAACTAGAAGAAAGTTCAGGATGAAATTCAAAAACGTTTATCGTATAACATTTTTCGTCTTGACTTTTCAACTCCCGATTCTTCATGATCAACCCATTAATGACTCATCAATTTAATCCAGAATCTAATCATATGAGTTTTTTTAATCGCTGTGGCTTTTCGCTACCTGGCGAACATCAGATAAGTGGTGTGGCTGTTGATTTCAAAGAAGCGGATCATGTTTGCACACTGTCCCGTGGTCCGCGTTTGATTGATGACATAAATTTGACAGTTTGTCAGAGCCATGGGAAACCACTCTTCCCAGTCTCTTTTATCTCAAGAACGGACCTTAGTCAGGAAATATCGCGTCGATCGTCAGATCAACATTAAGTTGATCGTAGCGGCTATTTTTGGTAGAGGTATATTCTCATCTTCAGGTAGGAACTCCCGAAGAGCTGTTTCGCTGGGGTTGGCTGCCTATAAATTGAATTGCCACTGCTAAAACCGTTTGTTCCATAGCCGAGACGCTCGATTCGTTTCACGCGATTCGCAAAGGGGAGATTGAATGTCGGAAGTCATACTTGAGGCGAAGAACGTTTTTCTATCGTTCCATGGAGTGGCCGCTTTAACAAACGTCAGTTTTCAGGTGCAAAAGGGGGAGATCTTTTCGATCATAGGCCCTAACGGAGCTGGCAAGACCTGCATGATGAACTGCGTTAACGGTTTGTATCACCCGAAAACCGGGCAGCTCTTTTTTAAGGGTGTCGATGTCACCAGATATTCGCCCCATCGACGCGCTGCCATGGGGTTGTCAAGAACATTTCAGAAAATAGAACTTTTCGGGGGGATGACGGTGCTCGACAACATCCGTCTAGGCAGGCATCTTCACTTGAAATCGGGGCTCTTGAGTTCATGTCTGTATTGGGGACGGACCTCCCGGGAAGAAATCGAAAACAGAAAATTTATTGAAGAAGAAATTATTGATCTCCTTGAAATCGAATCGGTTCGAAATGAAATAACGGGGATGCTTCCTTACGGTCTTCAGAAGAGGATAGAATTAGCAAGAGCACTGGCTATCAAGCCTGAGCTAATACTTTTGGATGAGCCATTAGCTGGATTGAATCTCGAAGAAGTCGAGGATATGGCTCGTTTCATTTTGGACATCAACGAAGATAAGCGTTGGGGTATCACCTGTGTACTGGTGGAACACGATATGGGGGTGGTCATGGACCTGTCGGACCGTGTAATGGCCTTAAATTTCGGGGTCAAAATAGCAGAGGGCACGCCGGCGGAAATCCAGGAGAACCCGGAAGTTATCAAGGCCTATCTCGGCGAGGTGGAGGATCTGTATGTCAGCCGCAGATGAACAAGGTTTCAAGGGTGAAATCCAGATCACTGAAGATCTTACTTTACCCAAGCTATTTGTGACTCAGGCGAAAAAATTTGGTGACGCCAAAGTAGCCATGAGGGAGAAGGAATTTGGCATTTGGCGTCCTGTCACATGGACTCAATATCTTGAGAATGTGAGGCAGATAACTCTCGGACTTGTCGCTCTTGGCTTGGAGAGTGGTGACAAGGTAATCATGATTGGGGATAACAGGCCTGAAGCTCTCTGGACAGAAATGGCCGCAATGTGCGGTGGAGGAGTAGGGGTCTGGCTATTCCAGGATTGCCTCATGGACGAGGTAAAGTTCATCGTCGATCATTCAGACTCAAAATTCTACGTTGCCGAAGGACAGGAAGAAGTCGATAAGGCGCTTGCGATCCGGGACGAGTGCCCGAAATTGAAAAAAATCATTTGGGACGATCCGAAGGGAATGCGTCATTACGACGATCCCATGCTCATAAGCCTTGAAGAGGTTATGAATCTTGGTAAGGAGAAAATGGCCAAAGAACCTGGCCTTTTTGATGATCTGGTTTCGAGGGGGACGGGCCAGGATGTAGCCCTGCTTTTCTACACGTCAGGAACGACTTCATTACCTAAAGGGGCCCTATTGACGCATTATAACATGTTGACTATGGGCCGAAACCTGATGAGGGTGGATCCGTGCATACCAAGTGACGATTTCGTGTCGTATCTGCCGTTTGCCTGGATCGGGGAACAGATGATGTCTATATCCTGTGGCCTGCAGATCGGATATACCATCAACTTCCCGGAGGAGCCCGAAACGGCTCAAAGCAATGTGCGGGAAATAGGCCCTCATGTAATGTTTGCTCCTCCAAGGCTCTACGAACAGTTCACGAGGACCGTTCAGGTAAAACATCTTGATTCCACCTGGTTGAAACGGAACATCTACACGCTTGCTATGAAAATCGGATACCACACGGCGGAACTAAAATTTGAAAAGAAATCTGTTTCGATCCTTTGGAAGCTATTGTGGAAATTGGCCGACTGGGCGCTTTTTTCGAAAGTAAGAGACCATTTGGGATTGAGCCGCGTGAGACACGCATACACTGGTGGCGCAGCGATGGGGCCGGATCATTTCAGGTTTTTCCATGCCATAGGTGTGAATCTTAAACAGATTTACGGTCAGACAGAAATCGCCGGGATTTCAGTTGTGCATCGGGATGGGGACATTAAGTTCGATACGGTCGGCACACCAATTCCTGAAACCGAGATTAAGATAGGCGAAAATGACGAGATCTTGTCTAAAAGCCCATCCGTGTTTGTCGGTTACTACAAATCTCCTGAGGAAACTCAGAAGGCTCTGAAAGATGGTTGGCTACATTCAGGAGATACCGGTTTTATCGACGAGGATGGACATCTGGTAGTGTTCGATAGATCCAAGGATATCATGATTCTCAGCGACGGCCGCAAATTTTCCCCCCAGTTTCTTGAGGCCCGTCTGAAATTCAGCCCATATATAAGGGAGGCCCTGGTGGTGGGCAACAATATGCCGTACGTAACCGGAATAGTATGTATAGATTACAACACGGTCGGAAAGTGGGCTGAAGATCACGGAATCAATTATACAAGTTACACAGAATTGTCCCAGATCCCCCAGGTCTATGACCTGATCATGGGAGCGATTTCAGAAGTCAACAAATCCCTGCCGGACGTAGCGAAAATCAGGCGGTTCGCAAATCTCTACAAGGAATTTGACGCGGACGATGACGAGTTGACGCGAACGCGGAAGATTCGACGAGCTTTCGTAGAGAATCGATACAAACAAATTATCGACGCTCTTTATTCTGATAGAGAAATGATGCACATGGACACGAGCATTACGTACGAGGATGGACGGGTTGCAAAAATCAAGGCCGATATCCGACTTCAAACAGTTAA
>JBMFSZ010000380.1:0-3651 GCA_049967315.1 Desulfomonilaceae bacterium | reverse complement strand
CCTGGTGTACCTATGAGGCTGGAAAAGAACTGCTATTCGTTTATCCGCCAATTGTCTCGCAGCCGCCAGTACTGCCCGGATCTCTGCAGGATGGTGTCCATAGTCGTCAATTACAGTTATATCGGCAACGGAGCCTCTTTTTGTAAACCGTCTCTGGACCCCTGGAAATTCTTCTAGCGCTTTCCTCACGGTTTTAAACGGGACGTCGAGAAGTTCAGCTATTGTAACGGCCGCCAAGGAGTTAACCACATTATGCACCCCCGGCATTGGTAGTCTAATTTCACCAAGTGGAGTGTCTTCCCTGTAAACTTGGAAAACTGAGCCGCCACGATCGAATCGAGGCTTGGCAGCTCTGATAAATGCCTGTGAAGACAGGCCGTACGTCACAAATCTCTTTGATATGGAAGGGATTATCCTTTGAACCTGAGGATCATCAATGCACACCACGGCATATCCGTAGAATGGTATCCGATTTATAAATTCCAGAAAAGTCGATCTAATTTCTTCGATCGACGAATAACAATCCATATGTTCGAGATCGATATTTGTTATTAGAGCTATAGTTGGGAAAAGCTTCAAAAAAGATTTGTCTGATTCATCAGCCTCTGCCACCAGCAGATTCCCTTCACCCAAACGAGCCCCTCCACCCAAAGCGTTAAGTTTTCCACCAATTACAACTGTAGGGTCTAGTCCAGCGAGAGATAAAACTGCTGCTATCATGGATGTCGTGGTAGTTTTTCCATGCATCCCAGCCACAGTAATCGAGGTTTGCATCCGCATCAGTTCTGCGAGCATCTCAGCTCGGGGAATAACGGGAATCCTTCTATCCTTTGCAGCGACAACCTCGGGATTATCTTCGGAAACCGCAGATGAATACACAAGGACATCAGCCTTGTCTAGATGCTCCTTCTTGTGGCCGATATGAACTTGGGCGCCGAGAGTCCTTAAACGAAGTACTGTAGGTGATTCCTGAAGGTCAGAACCGCTGACATTGAATCCTAATGCTAAAAGAATCTCTGCGATACCGCTCATTCCAACACCGCCAATGCCAACAAAATGAACATCCTTGACTTTTTTGAATAAAGTTCCTATCACGCCGCCAACCTTTGATTTTTAAGTATTTCATTAACGATTGCACGTGCCGCGCCAGGCTTCCCAAGCCTAGCGGCATTTTCTGCCATGACCTTAATTTCTGAAGGATTTTCGATAAGTTCCAGGATCCTGGATATCAAAACACCATCTTTTAATTCTGAATCCTGAACCATTCTCACCGCCTTATGTCCTTCGAGCCATAAGGCATTCTTGGTCTGATGGTCCCCGGCGGCAAATGGGAAAGGAATAACTATGGCGGGTTTCCCCGTCGCGGTTATCTCTGCAAGAGAACTTGCCCCTGCTCTACAAACCACGAGGTCAGCCCATTTATAGTATGTTCCCATGTCTGTTATGAATTCCTGAACATCGGCTTCTATCCCTGCCTGCTCGTAGGCCTTCTGAACTTCGACTATAAGATCGGCTCCCGTCTGATGGACAATCTTGATTTTGGAAGCCATACCGCCCAGCTTGTCCAGATGTTCTGTCACACCAAGATTTATGCTGTTGGCTCCTTTGGATCCACCGAATATGAGGATTTTGAATTTTTCAGTCTTATCCTGATTGGACCGTATTTTGAATAAATCCGGTCTAACAGGGTTTCCGACTACAAAGGTCTTTTCCGGAGGTGTAATGGGTAAAGTATTCTCCCATGAAACAAAAATCTTGTTTACAAATTTGGACAGCATTCGGTTAGCTGTGCCCATAACAGAATTTTGTTCCTGTATTCCGGTTTCTACGTTGAGTATCAACGCTGCAATTAACGTAGGAGCCGATGCGTATCCCCCGACACCCAAAACAAAGTCAGGTTTAAATTCATTTATTATTTTAAATGACTGAATGATACCGACCGGAATTTCCATACCGGCTCGAATCGAATTTATAATACCGGTTCTCATAATTCCACGGGCTGAAACAAACTTGATAGGAAACCTGGTCTGAGGGATTAACCTCGCCTCTATACCCCGTTTTGTGCCAACGAAGAGCACTTCAGACGACGGGAAGTCGGCTTTTAGAGTTTCAGCTATTGCCAAAGCCGGAAAAAGGTGACCACCGGTGCCACCCCCAGCCACAATGAGTCTCATGATTTGACTCCTTCTCTATTGGCTTGAACTGAAGCGCTTATGGCCATTAAGATGCCGATCCCTGCAAGGTTGGTCATAATCGAAGTTCCACCCAGCGACACTAACGGCAAAGGTAAGCCCTTTGTGGGAGTTAATCCCATGGTAACGGCCATGTTTAAAAACGATTGGATGCCGATCAAAGAAGTAATACCAAAGGATAGGCATCGTAAAAATACATCCTGCGTACGGATAGCTATCATCAATCCTCTAAAGACTAACAAATAAAACAGGAGAATAAGAAATATAACCCCAGTGAGCCCGAGCTCCTCTCCGATTACAGCCAGAATGAAATCCGAATGAGGTTGAGGCAAGTAAAACAGTTTTTGAATTCCTTTGCCCAATCCAACTCCCCAAAAACCTCCGCAACCAAAGGCAACCAGACTCTGAATCACTTGAAAGCCAGTGCTCAAAGGATTAGCCCAAGGATCCAAAAAACTTTTAAACCTTGCGAACCGGTAATGGGCGCTCATACCAATATGAAACAGAAAGGGAAGGCACAGTATCGCTGAACCTACCAGATGCTGTAATCTTACACCTGCCACAAACATCATCAGAAAACCAACGGTAGTAATTATTAAAGCAAGACCAAAATCCGGTTGGAATAGCGCTAACATGACCACTAGGGCCATGACCAGAACATGTGGTAGGAATCCAATTGCGAAACTTTTTACACCGTCTCCCTTTTTGGCCAACGAACGGGCAAAAAATATTATCATTGCATATTTTATGATCTCAGACGGTTGGATGTAGAAGCCAAAAGGAAGCCGCAACCAGCGTCTTGACCCACCTAATTCAACTCCCAAACCCGGCAGAAAAACCAGGGCTAACAAAAATAACGAAATACCTAGACCTATCGAAGCGTAATCTCTCCAAAAAAATGGATTAATCCTTGAACAGGCAAACATCAGACACAGGCCCACGATTATCGCCAATGCCTGTTTCTTGGTGTAATAGAAACCGTCTCCAAATTTCGCTGATGCAATCATAAAGCTTGCCGATGTCACCATAACGATCCCGAAAGTCAGAATCAGAATAGTTATGAATAGAAGAAAGGGATCGTTAAAAATCGGTTTCAAGACTTTTAATTCCATGGTTTTATTTTCAGATGCCATTAATATTCGATCCCGTAAAAGCTATAAGCCATTTATTTTAGAAAAATCTTTTATCTCGGAGTGGTCCGGATAATCCAGGTCTCGTTTCAACGGAGTTTCAAAGTGCTTATCGCCATTAACGCAAATACTATCGAAAGAATCCAGAAGCGAACTATAACTTTTGGTTCTGGCCAACCTTTCAGCTCAAAATGGTGATGGATCGGGGCCATGTTGAAGATTCTTTTTCCAGTCACCTTGAAAGAAGCGACTTGAAGAATTACTGACAGCGCCTCTATAACAAACACTCCACCGGCAATTGCTAGGAGAATTTCATGTTTGGTTACTAC
>JBMFSZ010000379.1:0-3663 GCA_049967315.1 Desulfomonilaceae bacterium | reverse complement strand
AGAGTCCTCCTTGACCATTCCTGATATTGATCCGGAAATCTTTGACAGAAAATAGAATTTTTGTCTGTTTGATTTTGTCTTCAACTGCTGTAATCTAGGATAAATCCTGCTAGGGAGGCTAGATATGCGTAGTACTATTACTGAGATTATAGGCGATGAAGTATATGAGTACGTTCCACTGGGCGACTATGTAGTAAAGGCAAAGGGCGTATGTGGAGGCAGGCCTACTTTCAAATACACGCGAATTCTTGTCGCTGGAATTCTTGACAGGATTGAGGCTGGTGAATCTATTGAAACAATTACGAAAAACTACAACGGTCGAATCACAAAAGAAGCTATTGTTGAGGCAATGAACATTCGTAGCGCCAAAAACATCCGCAGAAAAGTGGCTAAGCGTGTTGCGGCGTGATAATTCTGGATGAGCAATTAGACCCTACTCTAGTCAACCCTATAAAGAAGTGGCACAAAGGGAAAGTTGATTTTATACATACTTTAGACCCCAGACTTCCGATCGTTAAAGACGATCGCATTCCACAAATCCTGTCCAAGACAAATAATAAACCTACCTTTGTAACTATAAATGTAAGGGACTTCTGGAAAAAGATCCCCGTTAACAATAGATTTTCTGTTGTCTGTTTCTATATTTCAGACTTGAAGACAGAGATCATCCCCAACTTGCTGAGAGTCCTTTTCCGAAATCCAGGGTTTAAAACAAAAAGACAAAGGGCCGGATATGTTTTTCGTATAGACTTGGAAGGTAAATGTGTTTATTACGATCACATTGACCCTGAAATCAGAGAAATACAATTGTGATAAGTTACGGACGAGTTTGGATTCAGGCTTCTTTATCCAGCTGTCAGAGGGGTAACGTAATTCTTGGTCGACAGGCAAATATTCCCAAGCCACCGTAAATCAGCACATGGGTTTTCTTTTCCCCTGAGCAAACTCATCACAGAGTAGTATTAGATTTATACGACTGGTTCCGTAAGGTCCAAACGCCTGCTAATTCCTGATCGATTCCGGAGCTATATCCCATGGACCGATCAACAATACGCTACTACGACGAAAATTCCGAGAAATTGGCCGCCTTGTATGAACAGGCGGACATGTCGATAGCGCACGGCCTGCTCGTGCGGTTTCTGCCCGAAAACGCCAGTGTTTTGGAAATAGGATGCGGTTCCGGACGTGATGCGGCTTTTTTGCTTTCCAAAGGGTACGACATGGCGGCGATTGAGGCGTCGCCCAAAATGATTGAAGCTGCGCAGCGTCTGCATCCTGAACTTACCGGGCGTATCGCTCTGGGCGCTCTACCGCTCCCTGACTCCGACCCTCTACTCACTCGTCAGTTTGACGCCGTCCTTTGCATTGGAACCATAATTCACATACAAGACCAGTATCTGTTTGAGTTCGCTTCCCAGATGCGGGATCTGGTCGCTCCGGACGGCATATTGTTCCTGTCAGGCTCTGTCCGGAACCTTGGTTCTCCAGACAACAGGGATCAACATGGCCGGTTGATCATAGAAAGAGTCCCCGAAGAAATTCAGCTGCTTTTTGAACGCCTCGGATTCCGTCTGCTGACAACAATCCAAAGTGACGACTCGCTCGGCCGACCTATAAGATGGTTCAACCTTGTCATGCAAAAGGTTGGCCAGGGAAATTCACGATCAATTGATGAAATTGAAACCATCATCAGTAGGGACAAAAAGGACGCCACGTACAAGCTGGCCTTATTGAGAGCTCTCTGTGACATTGCCCGGACTGACCTGGGCATGGTCAGATGGGGCCTGGATGGTAATGTACGGGTGTCACTCGGTTCAATCGTGGAAAAATGGATACTCTATTACTGGCCGATAATTGAGCTCGATGGTCCGGACAGGAAAGTGGTTATCCCCCAGAAACGGGGAATGGAAAGACGTGTGCCCATAGCCTTTCGGAAGGCCATGCGAGATCTGATTGCATTTTACCGAAACCAGGGCGGCCTGACTGTCTGGCACAGGGATTACAAATCAGACGCCGTGCCTGCTGAAGGAAAACCTCTTGTCGATGGGGTTGTAAATAAAATTGCTCATACTATTGTGGTCGGGCCGGTAAGATATTCCGGTGGATCTCTGGCGCTTGTTGAACAGTATTTCAGTTTCGAAGGCAAACAGACGGCCACTGGAGGATGCTTTTCGTCAATGAGCGCCTGTGACAGGCTCGGGTCCGTCGTGGTCCGTGGCAAAGCATGGATGGAGATGTGTGTGATCGGTCACTGGATTGGTGAATCACTTATCGTGAGGTGGGCCGAACTGACCCATGAGATCAGTAATCAATTGGTCGAGGTGAAGGATGTTATCGAACGGTTGCTAATTCGCCCGGCCGAGGGCCGTGACGTCGGTTTTGCCCGCAAGATTTACTCCAAAGAGGCTGATCTGCGTTGTGTATGGACAGGGGCTTCCCTGGAAAAAGGCTTCGTGGTTGATCACGCAATCCCGTTCAGTGTGTGGCGAAGCAATGATCTGTGGAACGTTTTCCCGGCCGCCACCAAAGTTAATTCAGCCAAATCTGACAAGCTCATATCCAAACGGGCGCTGCTATCATCCAGGGACAGGATCATCCATTATTGGGAGACACTGAAGCAGCAGGCAGAAAATCGCTTTGTCATGGAATTGGGACGATCGCTGGTAGGCTCGCCGGGCTATGATCCCGGGAATTGGCAGGCGCCTGCGTTCGCCGGGCTAGTCCGCAACGTTGAAACTCTGGCGATGCAGAGAGGGTTGATGCGCTGGGAACCGTAGTGAGTCAAAGCCAATAAGTCCAAAAAGCACATCGTTATCCTGGCGGCCACGGTTTTGGCGTTCATCAACAATTACACTTGAGCCTCAACGACAATTACATTTGAGACAAATGGTACCATAAACTGAACAGACTGGAACAAACCTGGAATGCACTACATCATCCTTCCTATGTTTCACCTAATTTGGGAGTGGTCAAAAAAATATGAATAATCATCCTTGTTCAGGTGAAACAGCAAGACCTCCTCGGGATACGGGAAACAATACAATCGCAGAATTGAACGAGTTCTTCCATAACGCCCCCCGAAAGGAACCAGTGCCACTCGTTTGAGTTTGCATTAACGGGCGAACCAGAATTCCTTCGGATGCGTGGTATCCCACCATGTCGGTAGTAGGAGCGGCCTCTGTGCAGCTCATTGGATGGTTTGAATCAGGGTATTTGTTGCGAAGACAAATGATCCGCAGAGACGCCGCTTCCACTACAAATCTGATGTCGGAACGATGTTGGCGCCTCAAACATAATTTCTTTTCCCGTGTGGGGTAAGATCTCTCGTCGCTGCGCTCGCTCGAGATGACATGGTGGTGGTCTTCGTGCCCACCCAGCTTCTATCTTCCCACGCCGATGCGATAGGCTATCCTGGTTCAGCCTCTTTCTGGGCAAGGATGGATTATTCTTGAGAGGACATCATATAACCCTGGATGGGTTACCCAGAATAGCCCATAGAAACGCTAGGGGCGCTCTTTGGGCAAATCCTGCGCTCGGAAAACGGTGAATCCACGAGGGGACAAGGAGACTGTTGGACACGGTCCGACCTTGTATATTACCAGCTAATTAAGGAATAGTTTTTCCTGAAATTGAATGTATGTTAGATAGCTCAGCTTTAAGGAA
>JBMFSZ010000378.1:0-3673 GCA_049967315.1 Desulfomonilaceae bacterium | reverse complement strand
CTTTCTTGATGGGTTTGCGAAAACGACAAACCTGAACCTTGTGTTTCAATAATTCTCAAGCCTTTCGAAACCGCATGGTCGAGTTCGTCAACATCGAGGGGTTTGTGGATATAATCATAGGCGCCGTGCCTCATAGCCTCTATAGTTGTTTCCATGTCATGAAAAGCCGTTATCATTATAACTTTTGTTTCAGGGTCAATTTCAATTATCCTCTTGAGAACATCCAGACCCGACATATCTGGTAACCTGATATCAAGGATAACAACCTGTGGTCTGATTTTGAAATATTTGGCCAAACCATCGGTCCCGGTTACTTCTGAAATGACGGTGAGCCCCTTTTCCTGTAAAAACATCTCCAGGGATTCACAAATTGTTTTTTCATCATCTATCACGAGGACTTTTTTCAAAGGTTGCACGACGATACCCTTCGACGGGAAATAATGATTGAGTGAAAACTGTATAAGTTGAAGCGGGTGTTACTGCCCATCCGACACATTCCGCCTCGTACGATTTTTCATTGTCAATTAAGGACCTTATCTTACATTAAATGATTATACAATTTCGATCGTTTGCACTCAATTCCCGAACAGGACGTTTCTACTATTTACTTGACACGTCACTCTAGTTACTGGATATTATTTACATTATGAATAATCAGGCTGTAATTACTGATGAGGTTATCCATAGAAACCCTGCAGAGCTCGCAGTGCTTTGCGGGCTGGATGGTCAAGACTCGCACGGCTACAAACTTATAACTTTCCTTCAGGATAATCTCGGTGATGTGTGCTGGCTTGGTCGAAGCCAAATTTACGCGTTGTTGACAAAACTGGAACACGAAGGTCTCGTGACTCATGAACGGATAGAACAGGAAAGCTTCCCTGCCAGAAAAGTCTACGCCCTGACTACGCAAGGCCATAATGTTATCAACGAATGGCTCCCGAAGCCAGTGCCTCACATGAGAGACCTGAGAGTTGAATTTTTGATAAAGCTTTTTTTTGCGCGGCTTAAATCAACAACTATTGAAAAAAAACTACTGAAGGCCCAACTGGACTTGTCTGAAGCAAAACTGTCCAAATTGATGAAAATTAAATCCCGAGCATCTTCAAATATAGCGGAAGAAGCAATTGATTACCGCATTTCGATGGCGCAGGCTTCTATATTCTGGTTAGAGAATTTAACACGAAAACAGTCTAACCGGTCCGGCTTTTGATTAGGAAGGCCTTCCCAACTGACGCGAAATTTGTGGGGAAAATCATGACAAGAAAAAATGTGGTGATTTCAATCCTGTCAATTTTGTTATTAATTGGCATTCATTTTTTGGGGACCGGTAATTGCTCCGCATCCTCAAGGGTTATGGTTTTTGCTGCGGCGTCTACCACTAATGCGTTGGGTGAGATAGCCAATCTGTTCAAAAGATCCACAGGGATAGACGTAGAATGCTCGTTTGCCTCGTCCTCTACCCTGGCCAAGCAGATAGAACAGGGAGCGCCGGCTTCCATCTTGATTTCTGCAGATGAAGATTGGATGAATTATCTCGCGAACAAAAACATCGTTGACACAAAAAGCCAGGTAGCTCTTCTCGGCAACACGCTGGTTTTAATAGCTCCTGTTCAAAATAAACTTAACAAAATTGACAATTTTAAGACTGGACTTATCACCGCTCTTGGAAACGGGCGTATGGCCACAGGTGACCCCGATCATGTTCCGGTTGGCAAATACGCCAAAGCTGCGCTTCAAAAACTGGGCGTCTGGAAAGATATCGAACCAAGGTTAGCTCGAGCCAGCGACGTACGTGGCGCACTGGCGCTTGTCGAGAGAGGTGAGGCGCCTTTAGGAATCGTTTATTCTACTGACGCCACAATCACAATGAAAGTAAAGGTAATCGGAACCTTCCCCTCTGAAACTTATCCTCCCATAGTTTATCCCGCCGCTTTGGTGACAGGGAACGATACCGACGACGCCCGCAAATTCTTCGAGTTTCTGAAGGGAGCGCAAGCTAAGGCAATCTTCGAAAAATACGGTTTCAAAGTTAAGTGATTGATCTTTTAACCTTAACTCCTCTTGAAAAGGAAGCTCTTAAGCTGAGCCTCTGGGTTTCAACCTGGGCGGTTATCGCTATCCTTCCCCCAGGCGTTTTCATCGCCTGGCTGCTCGCCAGAAAACAGTTTCTCGGCAAGACTCTTCTGGATGGTGTTACTCATTTGCCTTTGGTTTTACCCCCCGTAGTAATAGGGTACTTATTGCTCGTTTTACTTGGCCGGAAAGGCATTGTCGGAGGCTGGTTGTATGAACATCTGGGCATAAGCTTTATATTCAATTGGAAAGGAGCCGCTGTAGCCTCGGCAGTAGTTGCCTTCCCACTTCTGGTGAGGGCGATTCGTTTGTCTATTGAACAGGTAGATCAAGGTTTGGAAGCCGCAGCTCGAACTCTGGGCGCAGGCCCATTGCGTGTCTTTTTTACGGTTACGGTTCCTTTGATAACGCCGGGAGTTATAACTGGCGTCATACTGGCTTTTGCTCGGAGTCTTAGTGAATTTGGAGCCACAATAACATTTGTTTCAAACATCCCAGGCCAAACACGAACTTTGCCTCTGGCTTTGTACACTCTAACTCAGGTTCCAGATGGTGAGGCTGGAGCGTTACACTTGTGCGTGATTTCCATTGTTGTCGCGTTTGTCGCATTGTTACTGTCGGAATTCGGTTCCAGGTATGTTTTCAGCCGAATACGGGGTTAGCCTTTGCTTGAGGTCACAGTCCACAAGAAACTCGGTTCGTTTACGATCAATGTGGCATTCTCATCGGGGGATTCAGGCATTACAGCCATCTTTGGTCCTTCTGGTTCTGGCAAGACTTCCGTAATTAACATGGTAGCCGGACTTCTAAAACCGGATAAAGGGCAGATCTATTTCGATGGGGAACCACTTTTTGATTCACGCAAAAATATAAATGTTCCTCCCAATAAGCGTCATTTAGGCTATATTTTTCAGGATGGACGTCTTTTCCCCCACTTATCCGTGAGATCCAATCTCAGCTATGGGATGCGTCTAATTCCGAAGAATCGAAGAAGATTGGGATTTTATGACGTCGTTAGCCTCCTCGAGCTTGAGGAACTACTCGACAGGCGCCCGGCCAAACTTTCCGGGGGGGAAAAACAGCGCGTGGCCATTGGTAGGGCGCTCTTGACCAGCCCTTCCCTTCTTTTAATGGATGAGCCCCTCTCGTCACTGGATGGCCGCAGGAAATCGGAAATACTACCTTTTATTTCCAGAATGCAGAAGAAATTTTTGATACCCGTACTTTACGTGAGTCATTCTACCGATGAATTAGTCTCGATTGCTGACAGCGTAATTGTATTAGGACTTGGAAAAGTTGTTTTCTCTGCGCCGCTGGACATTCAACTTGTAAAGGAACACCCCGAAGTTTTCCCGCCGTTTGGTTTCAACGATGGAAACAACCGATAATTTTTCTGGTCAAAACAATTGACTAACCCTTCTTCCATTTGATAACCTCTTGCGTCTTCAAGAACCGATCGAGGCTACGGTGACTGATCCTTTTCTTACCATATCGGTGGCCCTAACACTTGGTTACGCTTTCATTAATGGCTTCAGTGACGGCGGCAATGTGGTAGCTGCCACAATATGTTCTCGCGCAATGGACCCGTGGAAAGCGCTAA
>JBMFSZ010000377.1:0-3673 GCA_049967315.1 Desulfomonilaceae bacterium | reverse complement strand
AGGAATTTTTCCACAAGTTTGTCAAAATCGAAAAACGGCATTGAAACTGCGGTGGGAATATGCCCTTCATTGAACATGGCAGATGGGCGGCTGTCGAGCAGAATGTAATGACCTGCCTTGGGACCTTTGGCTACAAGCTTTTCAACTTCTTCGGTAGAAATCAGTTCGTCTTTCGGAACCGCCAGACCTTTTTTGACCTCAATCTCTTTTGCGAATGTTTTACCGTCCCTTTTCTGATATATGACCTTTACTGATTCTCCTTTAGGGATTTCAGATACTGATGAAGCGTTTTTCAAGACGGTTTTGTCGTCAAACAGGAGAACTTCTGTATCTTTGCCTACCTGGACCTGGATGGCGTTAGCCTTGACAGAAACCTCCTTGAGCTTTCCAGCGATTATGTTTGGTTTTTTGTTGTAATCATGACATTTAAGGCAACTTTGGTCGGATTTTGACGGAAGATTATCTTCTGCGTGGGCCAAGGAAAAGCCGACAAATGAGACGATGAACATGAGTGCGCCCAAAATTATGGAGAAAGGAAAACGTTTTATGAACATGAGGATCTCCTGTTTCGTTGATAATATGGGAGTTTAACCTGAACCTCAGATTGATTTTAGCGTTTCTAGCAGCGCCTTTGCTTTAAAACTGAGTAATTGGAATATTGATATAACCCTATTTAGTTTGTTGTCCAAAAACTGTCAATAAAAATGTTATCAATTTGTTAGCTATTCCTGATAATGCAAATAAAATGGCGGCCTGACGAACAAAACTCGGCGCCAGGTTTCTATATCAAGTCAGTGAGATACTCTAACCACACTCGCTAATTGCAGGAAAATATCCTGAGAAAAGAGGGTAGATCAACGCAGTATGTTCGAATCAAAGCAGCAGATCAACCGGGGGGGCGCACAGAGACTATCCTTCTGGCGAAGATTTTGGGGACTGGTCGCGCCTTACTGGTCATCAGAGGAAAAATGGAGCGCCATTTTACTAATTATTGTAATCATGTCCATGAATCTCGGGACGGTTTATGTACATGTACTTCTTAACACATGGACCAAGGATTTCTACAATGCCCTCCAACAGGCAAATAAAGCAGCTTTTTTAAAGGACTTACTTCAGTTTGCCAAGCTTGCTACGGCCTACATTATTCAAAGTGTCTACATGCTTTATTTGCAGCAAATGCTTCAGATTCGGTGGCGGCGTTGGCTAACAAGGAATTATCTTTCATTGTGGCTTGGCCATCAGGTTTACTATCGCATGCAATTTCTCCAGGATGCCACCGATAACCCTGACCAGCGAATTAGCGAGGATATCGAATCATTCATAGATCTCACACTTACTCTGAGTATCAGGTTATTAAATTCGGTTGCAACTCTAGCTTCATTCATAGCTATCTTATGGGCAATTTCAGGGAATCTGACGCTATCGTTAGGCAGAATGGGCACGTGGACTATTCCGGGCTACATGGTCTGGGCGGCAATAGGTTATTCTTTGTTAGGGACGTGGCTCACAATGCGTGTAGGCAACCCATTGATCGAACTAAATTTCAATCAGCAACGATACGAAGCTGATTTCCGTTTCAGCATGGCTCGCTTGCGTGAAAACAGCGAAGGTGTCGCTCTTTATCGAGGAGAAAAAGATGAAGGAGAAAATTTCTGGTCGAGGTTTACTTCGGTTGTAGACAATTACTGGAAGATCATGAGGCGACAGAAGAAGCTGAATTCTCTTACAGGTGGATATAATCAAATAGCGGTCATATTTCCTGTCCTCATGGCGGCCCCTCGTTTCTTTGCGGGCCAGATGAAATTGGGGGGTTTGATGCAGACTGCCTCCGCATTTGGTTCTGTGCATGACGCTTTATCGTTTCTGGTCAACAGTTACACCATGATCACCAACTGGAGCGCCATAATGAATCGTCTCACTGGATTTACCTCGGCCATCGATCAGGTCAATACGCTCAAGGATCTAGAGGACATTCAGAGAGTTCGCTCTCACGATGGAGCTTTGAAGGTTGAGTCTCTGGATGTTTTCTTGCCTGACAACAGGTTGCTGATAAAAGATCTCAACCTGACTTTAGCCCCAGGTTCATCGTTACTGATTACAGGCCCTTCCGGCTCCGGAAAGAGCACTTTGATTCGGACTCTCGCCGGAATCTGGCCCTTTGCCAGAGGTCTGATACGTTTGCCAGAGAACGCTACTACTATGTTTTTACCGCAGAAACCCTATCTACCTATGGGATCGTTACGGGAGGCTCTCTATTATCCATCCGGCTCTTCCGTTTCAGAGAGCCGCCTGATTGAAGCACTCGATAGATGTCAGTTGTCACACCTCATACCTGTCCTTGACCAGACCGACAATTGGTCTCAGGCGCTATCACTAGGGGAACAACAGCGTGTAGCATTTGCGAGGGTGCTGCTTCAACGCCCGGATTTTTTGTTTCTGGATGAAGCCACAGCCTCAATTGATGAAAAAATGGAAGAAAACCTGTATAGAACTATGAGGTCAGAATTAAGGAATACCACCGTTATCAGTGTGGCGCATCGGAGCACTCTGGTTTCCTGGCATGATTCACAGTTGAAATTGTTTGGGGATGGAGGCTGGGAAATCTCGGACCTGTAAAGTTCACGAAATTGTTCTGTTTTTTGCGGTTTTTAATAGCAAGATCGACTAAACTTCGATAATCGGTCAGGAGATTGGCTTATGAAACTTTCAGAAATAAAGCGGGTTCTCATTTTGGGGGCCGGCACAATGGGACAGCAGATAGGTTTCCTTTGCGCTTCTCACGGGTACAGGGTGGTGTTACACGACCTATCTGAAGATATCCTGGCTTCAGCTCTGAATCGCATAAAAAATATGGGGGAGTGGCTTGTCTCAACGGAGCGCATGGAGGCTGATGACCTGCCAAAAGCATTAGCAAATATTGAACTCGTTGCGGATCCCAAAATAGCTGCGGT
Organism: Desulfomonilaceae bacterium; assembly: GCA_049967315.1. GTDB lineage: Bacteria > Desulfobacterota > Desulfomonilia > Desulfomonilales > Desulfomonilaceae > CAJBEZ01. Next base: position 722 of record JBMFSZ010000377.1, on the reverse strand, counting down.
TGACGTGGACTTTGTAAGTGAGTCCCTCCCGGAAAATCCGGAACTCAAAGCCCAGATTTTTTCAACGTTTAATGAACTTTGCCCCGAAAGGACTATTTTTACAACCAATACTTCGACGTTATTGCCATCAATGTTTGCGGATAGAACGGGCAGGGCCTCCAAATTTGCTGCGCTTCATTTCCATGATGTCCGAACCTGCAAGGTTGTGGACGTCATGCCGCACCCTGGGACGGATCCAGCGGTGGTTGAATTGATTCAGGGTTTTGCCAAGAGCCTGGGGCAAATCGTGATCATGCTGAATCGCGAGAGCAGCGGCTATGTTTTCAACGCCATGCTCGTTAATCTTTTGAATACAGCTTTAGGGTTGGTGGCAAATGGTGTAGCGTCTCTCGAGGATGTAGATCGTTCCTGGATGGGAGTGATGGGCATGAGCATAGGGCCTTTTGGGATAATGGATCAGATCGGATTGTCAACTGTCTGGACCGTTACGGAATACCATGCCAGCCAAACTGGAGACCCCCAAACTCGAATTAACGCCGATTTTGTAAAGAAATATGTGGACAGAGGAGAGTTGGGGTTTAAAACCATGCGCGGATTTTACTCGTATCCGCATCCGACGTTTTCAAAGCCCGATTTTCTTACTGGAGAATAATGAACGATAATTCGCACAGAGGTCTGTTCGGGTGATCCTTTCCAAGCCTTCTTGGTGGGGATTTATTGTC
>JBMFSZ010000376.1:0-3673 GCA_049967315.1 Desulfomonilaceae bacterium | reverse complement strand
GACTGCTCCTTTAGTTTTGATTAATTTAGAGCAGACTTTGCACTTAAACCACTGTCCTTTTTTCTTGGACCATTAATCTAAGACGGGCCTTTGAATTTACAAAATCACCAGATGGGGGAGTAGCTGTAGTGATTCAGGAGGAGCCATGCGCACTCCGCAGATCCAGAATGGAACGAAAAGCAGGGACCCTGCCTAATCCGCTCCGAATAGATCCTGAAGTTTGCCGCAACATTCAGAACTGCCTCAAAAAATTTTCATGTCCCGCAATTGAAATAACCAGTGATCAAAAGGTTGTCATCAACACAGATTTGTGTATAGGTTGCGCTAGTTGCGTTCAGACTTGCCCATTAAAAGAAAAGCCTATGAAGAGAATTGAAGATTTCCAGAGGGTTTAAGAAATGCATGACTCCAGTTTAAGCGTGTATGTTAGTGGTGTTGGCGGATTCGGTATAGGCTCTGTAATCAGAATTCTGTCTGAGGCCGCAAAAATTAGTGGGTTGAAAGCTATAGGGTCAGAGACTCACGGATTGGCGCAGCGTGGTGGAGTGGTAATTTCGACCCTTAAGATCGGTCGCGATGTATCAGGCAGCCCTCTTGTCATAAGGGGATCGGCGGATATTGTAATCGCTCTGGAACGGCTTGAGGCCTTAAGAGCCATGCCATATCTGAAACGTAATGGTGTCATAATATACAACACGCAGGAATTTCAGCCATTGTCCGTGAGACTCGGACTGGCTCAATACCCCACTGCGGAAGAGATCAAATCAGAGCTTGAAAAGGTTACCAACAGGGTCATTCCCGTAGACGCCAGCGCAAAAGCCAAAGACCTGGGGTTATCAGAAAGCGCCAACGTCATACTTCTGGGTAGATTGACAAGAGAGGGCGCCATTCCCTTTGATATCGAAATCATGAGGAGAGCCATCAGGGAAACTACTCCCACAAGGTATGTCGAAATTAATCTGAAGGCTCTCGATGTAGGTTGAGGGCTTTTTAGGACTGCTCCAGAGCTGATCTTACAAATCGTAACTCATTTATCTAATTTAAGAATTCTAGCAGCGTTGCCCCAAAGGATGGCGTCAATGACTTCCTGCTTGAACGGGAGTTTCCGGACCTGTTCGGCCTGACTTCTGATGGATGTAACATTCGGCCAATCACTACCAAAAAGGTAGCGATCATGAAACTTCTCCAGCTTGGAGAAATTTTTCGGCAGTTGAAATGGCGGCACACCTGAAATATCAATGAACAGGTTGGGATGACGTCTGAGCATCCACTCAGATTCCTGATACCAGAATGGTCTGCCTCCATGACACATCACTATCTTTAGCTTAGGGAAATCTACAGCCACATCGTCCAGGAGTAGAGGATCGGCGAAACGGACTCTTGTTTTCGGAAACAATGAAGTTCCAGTGTGAAACATGACTATTGAATCAAGTTTCTGGGCTACTTCGTAAGCTCCATACATCCTGGGATCATTTGGATGGTAGTAGCCATAAGAAGGCAAGAGCTTTAGTCCCTTGCAATTGAGATCTATCAAAGCGTGTTGAGCCTGATCCCCGGTTTGAATAGAAGAATTAATATCAATCGAACCAAATGGTATTAATTTTTTACTTTTAGCGGCAAACTTCACCGTAAATTCATTCGGCACCACACCTGTAACCTGCGGCGAGTATTCGGACAGCAGGACTGCAGCGTCTACTCCCTCGACATCAAGGAATTTTTCGAACTTTGCAGGGGTTAGACCTTCAATGGCTGTTAAGGCCTGTTCTCCGTATTCCAGAACGAAATATTCTAGGAAACTGTTGGTAAGGTGTTCCCGTTTTGCAACATGTATGTGAATATCAATGAGACGCAACTTAGCTCATTACCTGAAAAGACTCAATTGACGAAGGTAAATTTCCTTTCCTGTGTCATCCTGAGAATATCTTACGTACCTTGCGGAGCTTTCAGCGCCAGCGTAGTATTCAAATCCGGGCCACTGATCATAATTGTCTGTTTTGGTTTCAGTTACGTTCAGCCAATTTTTCCAGTTTTGACCATCTTCAGAAACATCTATCTTCCAGGACTTCGGGACAGATTCTTTACCTCCCCAAACTATACGTAACCTGGAGACGGGCACGACCTTTTCAAGATCCAAAATTATATGCGATGTCTTCCCCTCAGGTATTTCGAGACCCTTTGGTCCCGGATATCCCTTGAGAATCTCCAGACCGTTATCATTAGCCTTATTGTCAACAAGGACCTTAGCTTCTTTTGAATAATCCACAAAATACGAATCGGGAGGGTTCTCCAATTTGTCGTACTTATTTAAAGGCAAACCGAATATTCGCTGTTTGACTTCGTTGAACAGGGCCTTGGCCACCACGAAATTGGCTCCATTGGTAATATGGCACCAATCGGTGAAAACCCATTCGTGAGTATTGTCGAAGAGTCGGGTCAGGTCCACGACCTGAAATTTTCCCTCTTTGGCCCTTTTTTCAATTTGATGAACCAGGTCATCATAGGTCTTCCTGGAATCATAGAATCCTATTTTCTCCATACCGGTTACTTTTTCTATTTCCTGCTCGATAGGGGTCCGTTCCTTTTTACAGTTTCTGAACATGGGTTGCAGCGCAAAAACATGGGGAACCCCATCCGAATCCAGTGTAGTGTGGTATATAGCCACCACATCAGCCACCTGAGCGATATTGTTCTGGAGACATTGCATCATCTCAGGTGTCGGATCTTGAGGATGAGCCGCAAATCCCCTGTTCTCCATCAATATTCCGGGGCCTTCGCCCTGATTCATCGCGAGCCACGTGAAGAAATAAGTATTACGCTTCAGCCACAATGTTAAATAATTCAACAACCCTTTGGGGCCCATGTCCATTACTTCCCCTACCACCTCGTAATACGGCCCCTCAGTAAAATAGTTCCAGTCCTTTAATGGTCTGGCCACGGTATGCACTTCATTTGCCCCATCGAGTGATATGACCAGATCAGGCTTGAAAAGTCGAAGCTTTGCAAGGTAACGCATCAATTCATTTTGATATACATATCCTGCTACTCCAGCATTTATAACCCTTACTTTCTTCCCGTTGAGTTTGGTTCTTATTTCAGGATCAGCGTTCATCAACTCTTGGATAATATGAGGAATGGTCCAGCGAAAAGTCACCTCATAGTAATCGCATATAGCGTCTGATGGGGGGACAGGACCTCTGCCATAGACTACAGACCCACCGGTAACTATGACCCTGTATTCATTCTGGGGCTTGTCGACAGGAACGTCCTTAAAATCCTTGAAACTCTCAGCGTCTATGTACTCGAAGGAATTGCCCAGACGTGTGTTTCTCACGGCAGCAAACCCTGGAGTAGGCTCATAGCCGTACTGTGGAGCAACGGTTTGGGAACTTCTCCTCGCAAGGTCCATGTCTCTCCCCTTGTAAGCCTGTCCAAGAGGAGAAGCCTTAACTTTCAGGTAAGCATAGTATTCCAGACCGGCCAAAACCCCGAAAACGATTACGCCGACGAACGTTATGTATAGGGTTAGAAAAACAAGTCTTTTCAAAAAGCTTTTGGATTTCTTTTCTTCTTTGGAACTCAATTTTCTGTCTCGCATGGAAATGTATTATAGAGGCATTCCGTGAGCCTTGCAAAATTGGGGTTCCGGAACGCCTCTTTGATCATCAGGTGATCC
>JBMFSZ010000375.1:0-3677 GCA_049967315.1 Desulfomonilaceae bacterium | reverse complement strand
CTTTTAATTTGCGCGTTGGAACTGTCTAAAGGTTCGTTATTCAAATTGATGTCAGCCTGTTTTCCCTCAGTAAGAGGTCTTCAATCGCTAAATGTTTTGCTCGGAAATGCCCTAAGAACATACTTGAGCAATCTTGTTGCCAGGACTCTTTTTCGTTGGCGAGCAAAACGAGCTGGAAAACGAAACAATATTTCCGCACCAGTCATTTCCAGGAGCGTTCAGGATAGTAATTTGCCTGAGGGCGAGCCTCTAAAAAAGGAATCACTCGAGGTTTACGGTTGGGAACGCCTTTCGTTTCTACCTTCAGATGAAGCGCCGATACCGGTCGAAGAAGAATATTGCCCAAAAACGCTCACCGATATTCCTGGAAAGATGTCAGCTCGCTCCAAACCCCCCGAGGTAACAGATTGCGAAACATCCGCCGTTCCATGGAAATCAATCGATTTTCCCGAACCTCCAGCGGAAGTTCAGGAGGAAACCCTTCCTTCGAACTTTTACCTGGACGAGGAAGATCATGCCGAAAGGCCTCTCAGGTTCCATAAAAGCGGGCGAATTGATCCTACCGACGACGATCTTGTAAATGAAACGCTGCAAGAGGCGAATCTCACAAGATCGATCAAGGTTACAAAAAGAGCGGATGTTGACCTTGCCCCATCTGTTGAGTATCAGGATTCATATTCCGACGGATCCGACTACCGGTTGCCCCCGACAGATCTCCTGGACATACCCCAAATTTCGAAGAGGTCTGTGGATGAACGATTGCTTGAAACTAACGCTGCAATACTCGAACAAAAACTAGCAGACCTTGGCATCAAGGGCCAAGTGGTAGAGATTCATCCTGGTCCCGTCATTACCATGTACGAGATTACGCTGGCCCCAGGTATTCCGCTAAGACGTGTTTTGAACACATCAGATGATCTTGCCATGGCATTGAAGTCAGGCTCCACCAGAGTAGTGGCTCCAATTCCAGGTAAAGATACGGTCGGGATCGAAGTCCCCAATTTATATAGGGAAATAGTCTATTTTAGAGAGATTATCGAGTCTCAGGTCTTCAAGTCATCGAATCTCCCATTAAAAATGGCTTTGGGTAAATGTATCGACGGTCAACCATTTGCAACGAGCCTTGCAAAGATGCCTCATCTTCTGATTGCAGGCGCAACAGGGACAGGCAAATCGGTCGGTCTCAACAGCCTAATCTGCTCATGGTTAATGAGCTATTCACCGGATGAGGTCAAGTTCATCATGGTTGACCCCAAAAAACTTGAATTGTCCTATTATCAGGATATTCCACATTTGATATATCCTGTTGTCACAGACCCTGACAAAGTTCCCAAGGTTTTGAGCTGGGCTATTAGAGAAATGGAAAGGCGTTACGACCTACTGAGCAAAGCCGGGGCAAAGAACATAGAGGGTTACAACCATAAAATTCAGACTGGCTCTATCACAGCTCCAGAGGGAGAGGAACCCCCTCAAAAGCTTCCTTATCTAATTATAATAGTTGATGAGCTGGCTGAATTGATGATGGTAGCCGCCAAGGACATAGAAATTTCAATAGCCCGGCTAGCGCAAATGGCCAGAGCAGCTGGAATTCATCTTATACTTGCAACCCAGCGTCCTTCTGTAGATGTGATCACGGGGGTTATCAAAGCAAATTTCCCTGCTAGAATTTCTTTTCAGGTATCGGCAAAACCTGATTCCAGAACTATCATAGATACTGTTGGAGCGGAAAATTTGCTTGGAATGGGTGATATGCTATTTTTACCACCTGGAACTTCGAAGTTACAAAGACTGCATGGGGCCTTTGTTTCGGAGAATGAAATCCGTCGTATAGCGGATTTCACAAAGGCCCAACGTTCTCCAGTTTACCTGACCGAAATATCAAATATTGTTAATGGCTCAGACACCAGCGGTACTTCCGGATCGGATTCAATTGATGATGAAAAATATGATGAGGCCGTAGCTCTGGTGACAAGAATAGGGCATGCTTCGATTTCGCTGATTCAGAGACACATGCGAATAGGATATAATCGCGCTGCCAGAATAATAGAGACAATGGAATCCCAAGGATTGATCGGACCATCAGATGGAACTAGCCGCCCAAGAGAGGTTCTGGCCCTTTCTCTGGACCATATTCCCGATCACTAAAACAAGAAGGGTTTTTATCCTACAATCGGATGCTATGGTCAGAGTTGGAAAGTTTAAGCAGGTTGTCCCTGCCCCACTGTTTTTCCATCAGTGCACCTATCTCCGCTGGCCTATCCAAAGTTGAACGATCCAAAAATGGCAATTTAAAAAATGGTATGGGGAAAATCATTCGTGCAATATCTTTTGGGGTATATTCTTCTTCTGGGCCCTTTGTTTCATCACATTCTGACAAAATTACGCCCGAAATATTCAGTTTCCTCGTTACAAGCGCTTCTACACTTAACATAGTATGATTGATAGTGCCCAGTTTCGATCTTGTCACTAGGACTACCGGAAAACCCAATTCTTTTATTAAGTCGACAAACATGCGTTTTTCCTCAATCGGAACGAACAAGCCCCCAGCTCCTTCAACTATTACAATCTCATGTGTCTCCTCAATAGTCCGAATATGCTCGACCAAATCAGATGTTTTAAGGCGACTATCCTGCGACACTGCAGCCCGGTATGGCGCTGCGGGCAAAGAAAAACGGAAGGGAGTTACTTCATCCAAACTGATACTTTTCCCTGAGGCCCGCCAAAGCATGTTTCCATCTGCTGGAAAAAGCTCGCCATTGCGTAACTCGCAGCCGGTTTCCACCGGTTTAAGCGCTACGCAATCAATGCCCAGTTTACGCAAAAAACAGGTCAATCCTGTCGTAACTATGGTTTTACCCACATTCGTGTCGGCGCCGGTTATGAAAATCCCACTCATGCTCTAAACTCTACAAGTCTCTTGTATCGATTCATAGGTAGCAGAAATGATTTCATCCAGTTGTGCCGTACTAATACTCAATGGAGGCATTATAACTACGACATCTCCCAAAGGTCTCAAAATCACCCCATGTTTGCGAGCGTTCTGAGTTACTGTGGCGCCCATCCGAAGCTCAGGCGGGAACGGCCTTCTCGAAAGTTTGTCTTGGACGAGTTCTATACCAACCATGAAACCGCATTGACGAACATCTCCAACATTATCTAATAGGTTCATTTGTGTAGCTAGTTGATGTTCCAGAAATTTTATTTTTGGACCTAGCGTTTCCAGCACGTGTTCTTTCTCAAAAATATCCAAACAGGCTATTGCCGCTGCACAGGCTAACGCGTTCCCTGTATAACTGTGACCGTGGAAAAACGTTTTATACTCTATATATGTGCCGAGAAAAGCCTCAAACACTTTATCACTAACCAACGTGGCGGCTAACGGTAAGTACCCTGCCGTTAAACCTTTAGCCAAACACATTAAATCAGGCTGGACATCTTCTTGTTCACATGCAAACATGGTTCCGGTTCTGCCGAATCCGGTAGCCACCTCATCGCAAATCAACAGTATATCATTCTCCTTGCAGATTGTTTCGAGCCCTTTAAGAAAACCCTTGGGGTGAACAATCATTCCAGCCGCGCCCTGAACGCATGGTTCAACTATAAGAGCGGCTATCTCCTCGGCTCTTTCCTTCGCCATCCTTCTGAAATTGTCAACACACTGTTCTCTTAGTTCGTCG
>JBMFSZ010000374.1:0-3706 GCA_049967315.1 Desulfomonilaceae bacterium | reverse complement strand
ATGTTTTGAATTTCCCCCTTACCCATCTGGCGGAGTTGTCTTCCAAACTGGAGCCATATGAACCAGTCATTTTGGTGTGCAATTCGGCCTACAGATCCAGCATGGCCACTGGTATATTGGAGCGAAAAGGCTTCACCAAGGCCATCAGTCTGGCCGGAGGTAGTGAGGCGTGGCTGGATGCAGGATTGCCGGTTATCGAAGGCCCAGAAAGTCATGACTTGGCCCCCGTTCCTATCAAGTCTGAACCCAAAAGCCCTGAATCCAAAGAATCTGAAAATTGACAGGTGTATCCCGAGAACACTTTCTGAACGTTTAGGTATCCCCAACAGGTTATGCGCACTGGCTGGTTGTGACCTACGCTGTGATGCCTATATTCGAGCATAAAGATAACGAACCCGATCATTTGGTCGGGTTTGCCGTTATTACGGGAGGAAACGTGGACTGCCTGGAGTCAATTTTGTGCTAACAGATGTTCATCCATGTGAACAATAGACTTTATAGGCTGGCAAACATTGCTTGGTGGGCCGTATGCCCGGAAACCCTATCCAGCAGCCATTATTTCGACTGACTTGACAGCCGGTGTTCAGTCAAGTATGGTGGTTAGACTTCAACCTGGTCGGTGCTTCTTTTCAATATCATGATGCTTTTGTCTCTATCTCGTCTTATAGGTCATCGTTTTGGGTTACTTCTCGGGAAACGGGGGATTGCGCCCATAATGATCACCATCACAGGAATGCCAAAATGGTAAAATTGCCTCATAAATAACCATTAAAGGGAGTTATAGGATGCAAGCAGGAGGTCAGGCAATGGGGAACGGTACGTCCGCGTTAAAATCAGACAACAGCAATCGGCCACGGGTAAGCTATTCGAACGGAATGAGCGACAAGGCGCTCATTGGAATGACTATTGGCGACAAATTTGACGAGACCGTTGAAAAATTTCCGGACAACGACGCGTTAATAGTGCGTCACCAAGGCCTCCGTTTTACCTACAGTCAGTTCCAGGCCCGGGTAAATCAACTGGCAAAAGGACTTGTGCATCTCGGAATCAAAAAAGGAGATCGTGTGGGTATTTGGTCTCCCAACAATTATGAGTGGTGCGCGACGCAGTTCGCCACGAGTAAATTCGGAGCAATTTTAGTCAACGTCAATCCATCATATCGTCTGCATGAAGTGGAATACGCGTTAAAGCAGTCGGGTTGCGTTGCTGTGATCATATCGCCTCAGTTCAAGAGTTCCTACTATACTCAAATGATGTACGATCTCTGTCCAGAGCTTTATGATTCAAAGCCTGGCAATCTGCAATCAGCAAAACTGCCCGAACTCAGAACGATCATTCGTATGGGCAAAGAGCCAGCGGCTGGAATGTTTTTGTGGGATGATGTCATCGGTTTTGGCAGCGGGGTGTCTGATGAGCAACTGGCAAAAATGCAGCGTAACGTCCAGTTCGATGACGTAATAAACATCCAGTACACGAGTGGCACCACGGGCTTTCCCAAGGGAGCGGCTCTAACTCATCACAACATTCTTAATAATGGCTTCTTTGTAGCCGAGCTTCAGGGAATCACTGACAAAGACCGGATATGTATACCGGTGCCACTATATCACTGCTTCGGAATGGTCATGGGAAATCTTGGATGTGTAACCCATGGGGCTACAATGGTTTACCCGTCGGATGGATTTGACCCGCTACTAGTGCTTAAGACGGTCCAGGAAGAAAAATGCACATCGCTCTACGGTGTTCCAACCATGTTCATTGCAGAGCTGGATCATCCTGATTTTGAGAAATTTGACCTTTCGAGTTTGCGGACAGGGGTCATGGCGGGTTCACCCTGTCCAATCGAGGTAATGAAAAAGGTCAACGCTCTTATGAACATGCGTGACATCACTATCTGTTACGGGATGACCGAAACGAGCCCTGTAAGCACACAGACGAGGGCGGAGACACCTTTGGACAAACGGGTCAGCACAGTCGGGGTTACTCATCCACATCTTGAAATCAAGATTGTCAGTCCCCTGGATGGCCAGATTGTCCCAATTGGAGAGGCGGGCGAACTTTGCACTCGAGGCTACAGTGTAATGTCGGGCTATTGGAATAATGAAGCAGCTACGCGTGAGGCCATAGATACCGCTCGTTGGATGCACACAGGTGATCTGGCCGAAATGGATGAAGACGGATACGTAAAAATAGTCGGACGCATAAAGGATATGATAATCCGCGGAGGAGAGAACGTCTATCCACGAGAAATTGAAGAATTCTTCTACACCCACCCTGATATTTCCGATGTCCAGGTTGTTGGCGTACCCGACGTAAAATACGGCGAAGAGATCATGGCCTGGGTCAAGCTCAAACCCGGTTCCACCCTGACCGCAGAAGATTTACGCAGTTTCTGCAAGGGTAAGATCGCTCACTATAAAGTTCCCCGTTACTTCAAGTTTGTTGATGATTTTCCGATGACAGTAACTGGTAAAATCCAGAAATACCTGATGCGTCAAGAATCGATCAAGGAACTGGGTATAGAAAAAGCAGCGCAGATAAAGACCGCATAAACTGATTTTAGCCAGTATTAGTTTATATCTTGGGACGGCTCCAAGCTGAAAAAGGCCAATGCCGAAGGCAAGTTGTAAATTTAAAACCTGTTTGTAATTCCATGTGAAAGGAAGCGCTAGACGAATACTTCGGACTGGCGCTTCCTTCCATGAACTCTTTTCTTTGGTGGGCTCATCTGGCCCCTATTGTCGGATACGTTCGAGTTGTTCCCTGAAGGATTCCAACGTTGGGACTCCCACAATTCTCTGTGTTTCGTTGATGATAAAAGTGGGGACCGCTGTGATCCCATATTTGGTAGCCTGATTCATTCCATCTTCCAGTCTCGCCTGGTAACGGCCGTCATCCAGGCAACGCTGCAATTCCTCGGTATCAAGGCCGACTTTCCCGGCGATACTTAGCAGTATTTCTGGGGCGCCGATGTCCAGAACATCGGTGAAGTATGCCCGGAAGATCTCCTCATGAAATAAGTCGTATTTCCCATTATCCCGCGCGTATTCACCGGCTTGAAGAGCAGGTCCGGAATTGGACAGAAATGTCCGCTCCCCAAAACGAATCCCGAAAGGTTCTCCTGATTTATTGAGATCCGAGTAACGCTGCTTCATGTCCATATTCGGGAACAACACCGAATAAGGAATGCCTTCTTTTGGGGTCCATGGGCGTAACTGAAATGGAAGCCAGGTGTCCTGAATCGCGAAATCCTTCTTCAATTCTTCGACAAGTCCCTTGCCGATGTAGCAATAAGGTCAGACATAGTCCGAAAAAATCTTCATACTAATGGTCATTACTATTTTATCCTTTCGAGTTATTTTAGAGATCTTCCGGGTTGAAGCCCATGGAGCGTATGGTTTGCAAATCGCCTGGATAGTTCCTTTCCTTGAAGTATCTTGCCAGTCTCGTCCTGACTTCCGAAGACTTATATTGCCACAAATCACACTTGGCCGATACTGATAGTGGCCGGATTTCGACAACGACGCAGGCTCTGAAAGCATCCATTTGTTCTGTCACCATGTCGTGGTTTGAATGACCCTCGTGCTTGCTGACAAGAGCGTTGAGGCATTCGACCTTGCGTGATTCATCGACGACAACGCTCGCTTTCCCTCGGATGATCACGCATTGAAACAATTGATGAAGTCTGCAAATTCTGCGGTCGGGGTCA
>JBMFSZ010000373.1:0-3709 GCA_049967315.1 Desulfomonilaceae bacterium | reverse complement strand
GATGCAATGTGTCATAAAGGTAATTGACATGCTCATTGAGACGGTCAATCGCTAGAGCATACTGAATGAGATCATTGGTCCCTATACTGAAGAAATCCACTTCACGGGCCAACAGGTCTGCAATTGCAACAGCGGAAGGGACTTCCACCAGAATCCCCAATTTTGTATCCTCTCCAAACCTGACGCCTTCTGTTCTCAGTTCCGCCTTTACCTCTTCGAGTATGGCCTTAGTATTATGAATTTCAGTAATGCAGGAGATCATGGGAACAAGCAAGCGGCAATTTCCGTAGTGAGCAGCCCGTAAAATGGCTCTCAATTGTGTTTTGAAAAGGCTCTTGAGGTTGAGACAGAGCCTTATAGCCCTAAGTCCCATCGCAGGGTTGGTCTCTTGCGGAAGATTCAGACTACTGGCAATTTTGTCCCCGCCTATGTCCAGGGTCCTTATTGTAACAGGGGACGGGTTATTCAAGGCGATCACTGCCTTATAGGCTTCGAACTGTTCTTCCTCAGACGGAAGATCCTCCCTGCCAAGAAAAAGGTACTCTGTTCTGAAAAGTCCTATTCCCTCGCTTCCGTGCGCTACAGCTATGTCAATTTCATCAACAAGCTCGATGTTTGCCAGGATTCTTACCGCTCTACTGCCATCTCGAGTTACAGCCGGCAGACGACCGAAGGCCAGCAAAGACTGATGATAATTCCTCAGTAAATCCTGGCGTTGACGGTACCGGAACATCATCTCAGCGTCAGGGTTAAGAATCACAACGCCGGTACTGCCGTCGACAATGATCGTGTCCCCCGTTTTCACCATCCTGCTGATTTTCTCCAAACCTGTAACAGCAGGAATCTTGAGCGACCGGGACATTATCGCTGAATGGGACGTCCGACCACCAATGTCAGTGGCTATCGCGAGAACTGACTCCCTTTTTATCTGCGCGGCGTCAGCCGGTGACAGGTCGTGAACTACCAGGATCGAATTGGCGGGCAATTGATGTATCTTCTTTTCTGGCGACACACCTAACAGAAGTCTTAGTACACGTTCACCTACAAAATAGACGTCCTTGGCTCGTTCCCGAAGATACTCGTCATCTATCGATTCAAACGAGGCTGTGATTCTGGACATCACTTCAGACAGAGCCCATTCCGCATTTTGTCGGTTTTGCTCTATGCCACGCTTTGTCCCCTCGTAAAGCATCTTGTCGCGAAGCAGAAGTATGTGAGTATCAAGAATATAGGAATGGTCCCCCAAAGGATGATCAGGAGCGATGTGGCTTTTTATGGCAGTGAGTCTGGCCTCTGCTTCCTGAACAGCGCTTTCAAACCTGGCAAGCTCATCGCTAATTTCCTCAGGAGTTAAAATACGGCAAGGGCATATTTCGGCAACCAGGCGGTCCATGACTACTACCTGACCTATACCGATACCTACGGAGACCCCGACTCCTTTGAGGATGGTATTTTCAGGCAATTCCTGCGGCCCACTTGCGGGGTCAACACTATGTTTATCGGACATGGTCTGGACCATTATTCTCCAGCAACCTCGCTATTTGTTCCACAGCTTCACCAGATCCCGGGCCATTGGCCCGTATAATCAATTGGGACCCAGGAGTAGCGGCCAGGAGGAGCAATCCCAAGACACTTCGCGCATCGACCTCCATTCCGTTTTTTACCAATGTCACATGGCATGAGTGGTTTTTCATGGTCTGGACCATAGCCGTTGCTACTCTCGCGTGTAGCCCAAGTTCATTGCCTATCACCACGGTCCTTTCAAGGATTTCGGATTCAGTCATAATTCAGCTCATGTCCATTTTTGCAGGAAAAAAAAGCCCGCAATCATTACTAACAATAGTGGATAAATGATCCTGGTCTGGGAAAAACTCTTTCTCAGAACTAGGAAACATGTCGAAAAAACCACCAAAGCGAGCAAACCGAGCGCCACGAAGTTTTCCACGTCATTGGATTTTGCGTGCTCAGTCCCCAAAATCAAAGCCACGCCCGTTAAGGCGCCACATGCCAGGAAAACCAATCCCCGAAACAGAGCTACCGCCTTTTCAACCGTACCGGACTTAAATCTTTTAACCACGTGTATTCCATCAGTCCAGCCTGCTTCAAACCCTAGGTATCTTATAACCAGATTAGGAACGTTGTAAATCAACAAAGCCACAAAAGGCGCCCAAAAATGATGAAAAGACGTGATCGCTATCAAAACTGCCAATAGCGAAGACGCCGGCCTTACAACGCCCCAGAATATACGGTCACCCTGGGCGGCGAGTGTTGACATGAGTCTTCTTTTTATGAGCGGAGTTTTTTGGGAAAGTTCCTCTTGCTCGACCCTTGAAATGGCTCCAATGCACATCGGGCCCAAGCTCGGATTCGTGTTGCCGTGCTCAAGCTGTCGTTTTAAGATTGCTTTCCGATCCTGGCCGTTGGGGAACAACCGATCTAAAGCCGGCAGCATGCAGAACGTAAAGCCAATATTCTGCATACGCGGATAGTTCCACATAATTTCGATCAAAAATGACCTAAGAAAAACCCGCCAGCCTACCCCCTTCGTTATGGATTTACGCTCCTCGGAGTCACTCATAACTTTCAAAATAGAGTATGAAAGTCACACTGTCAATCAATCACAGGCCAATAATTACGAAAAATTACTCTACAAATCGGAACAAGACCAACTTTTATTCACATTAGACAAACTTTATTACGCGTAAGATAATTTGAAGGATAGCACGGTACGCGCTAATTTAATAAATTACTGTAAATAAATACTATAACTATCCAATTTAAAACTTGTTTCATTGACAAAATATGATATATCAACCATTGGATACTGTCGAGATCCCAAGTGGAATTCCCTCGTCCGATCTTGGCTGATTTCCACGAACCAGAGCGGAGGATCAACATGCGCAAATTTTTGGTTTATCCATTTATCCTGGTGGTCATGAGTTTAATGACCATTATTGGGACTTCAGCATCTTACCCCGACGACTTACTTACAAAGAATTGTAACGAACTCATTACAATGGCTCAAACGCTCGAGACCGACCTGAAAACAGTTGACACGGTCTTGGGAACAGCCATACAAGCCGGAGCCATGGATACAATCGTCAAATATAAACTGAAAAAGGCAACTATAGTGAAGAACCTTCAATCTGTGTTGAATGCCATGGATGTCAAGTCTTGCGTCAAGAATAAATGACGGGCAACTTTTCAGCCGAACTGGCACGTTGGATTTCGCAATCTGCCCTAACCCTTCATCTATTTGGCCTGCTTCTTTTTTGAATTTATAAGGTGTTGTACACGGGTAATCACAGGCCTGATAGTGCGCGAAACATTCAACTCACATTTTGTTGTTGGAAAAAGAACCGGTTTCTCGGCTCCCACATCTATTTCACGGTTGTCATCCAACGAGCGAATAAAAATTCTTGAGAGCTGTTTGTCAGCGAACAGACCGAAGAGCTCATGAGTGTCGCTCTCAACCCAGGCCATTGTTTTTTTGAAAATCTGGGACGAATGTACGCCGAGAATGGCCTCAGCGTAACGAATTGCCCTTTCAGGAGCCAAACCCATGTCCTCGATCGCAAAAGCCAATTTAAGTGTAACCAGATCCTGAATCAGAAATGACTCCTTCTTGGCATTGCGGTTTACAGGATTTATGAAACCTTTTTCTTCAGCTTCCTTGAGCTTCGAAAGTTCTTCCATATCCAGTAAATAG
>JBMFSZ010000372.1:0-3741 GCA_049967315.1 Desulfomonilaceae bacterium | reverse complement strand
AGCAACTATTTTGTACTGCGTCTTTCCAAACGCTTCCATGTTTATCGGGACCAGTCTCTGGGCGAGAATGTAAATCTCCCCATCAGCTTTTACGGCGGCGTACTGCTCATTGGGATGCGCGGCTATGGCCAGGTTTGCCGGAATTGTCCAAGGGGTTGTGGTCCAAATCACCACATTAACGCGTTCACCTTTTAAATCCGGTATTCTGAGAGAGAAATCGTCAATCGCTTTAAAACGAACATAAATAGCCGGTGTGGTAGAATCCGCATATTCAACTTCAGCCTCGGCCAGCGCTGTTACACATGATGAGCACCAATAAACTGGCTTCTTACCTCTATATACGGCTCCAGATTGAAAAAAACGGCCCAGTTCTCTGACTATAGTAGCTTGATACTGATAATTCATAGTTAAGTAAGGATCGTGCCAGTGTCCAAAGACTCCAAGCCTCTGAAATTCCTCACGTTGGATATCTATAAATTTTGTGGCGTATTCCCTGCATTTTTGCCTGACTTGAACCTCAGTCATTGCCGCCTTGGCCTTGCCCAGTTCCTTGTCTACGTGATGCTCGATAGGTAGACCGTGGCAGTCCCATCCCGGAACGTAATTTGAATCATAACCTGCCATAAACTTGGATTTGATTATTATGTCCTTGAGTATCTTGTTTAGAGCTGTTCCAAGGTGAATGTGACCGTTGGCGTATGGGGGGCCGTCATGAAGTATATATTTTTCTCTCCCTTGCGCTTCTTGAACAATTTGGTCATATATCTTTACCGATTCCCAATGCTTAAGTGTTTCCGGTTCCCTTTTGGGAAGGTTGGCTCTCATAGGAAAGTTAGTTTTAGGTAAGTTTAAAGTGTCCTTATAATCCATGTCTTTTTTCCTCCACTGGGACTGAGCCAGGATTTTGGAAGGTCGATCGGAACATTATACAATCTTTTAAAATCGACGATCTGGATTTTAAAGTCAACCAAAAAACCCCTAGATGAGGTTGTCTTATTCAAAGTTAATTAGTATAATGAATAGAAGCTATTGGCGATAAGAAATGAAAAACAAGTTTATTATATATATTTTACTTTTTATAATCACAGCTACTAACAGTAGTTGTCTTGTAAAAAACCTTGGTCAGCCGTCAGAAAGTGACGTCGAGCCTACGAAAGGTTACGGAACCCTAGGCAATTTCCCTTTCCATGAAGCCTGGTATGGAATCTATTTTCAAGAAGACAAGATAGGATACAGTCATTTCAAAATAACACCTGATGGGAATGACTTCTTGATCAAGAGCGATTCAATGATGAGGCTCACAGCCATGCGGAAAACCAATGAAGTTAAAATGAAAGAAAACATCAAAGTCGCTCCTGATCTATCGTTAATTTCTTTCGAATCTACAGTGGACATGAATCAAAAAGAATTAAAGGTGGAGGGAAAGGTAGAGAATTCGAAACTCCATCTCAAGATGAACGTGTCAGATGAAAAGGTTGAAAGGGATTTTCCTTTGGATGGCAAAATCTATCACACGAGCGCTATCTCTCTGATGCCTGCTCTTAAAGGGTTGAAAGAAGGATCAAAGTATTCTTTTAATGTTTTCAACGTGGAGAGGCAATCTATAGAATCCATAGAACAGGAAATTTCCAGAGTCCAGGGAAGTCCCGGGCCTTCTGGCGCTGTTTGGCGGGTTACGAATAATTACGGGCAGTCAAAAGTTACCTCTTGGTTGAACCGGAAAGGTTTGGTAACTCTGGAAAAAGGCCTGGACGGTTCTTTGATAACAATACTTGAAGATGAAGGCTCCGCACAAAAATTTTTGCAGGCAAAAGTTCCTCAGAAGGATTTGATTCTGGATTTCAGTCTGGTCAAGTCTCCGGTCCGAATCGCAAATCCTGGAAGTGTAAAAATGTTAAAGGTGTGTTTTCAGGGAGTAAATTCCGGCCTTTTTGCGCAGGACCAGCGCCAAAAAGTTTCTGATTCCCGTGATGGAGTTAATATCGAAGTCGACGTCGAAAACCTTCAACAATTTCAAGCCGATCAAAAAGGAGCCATCGCCAGACAAGACGAATTCCAGTCAAAAAATAGCCTTTCAAAATACCTGGATTCAACTACCTCTATTCAATCTGATAACAAGGAAATTGGCGATCAAGCTCGCAAGATCATTTCTAGCAAATTATCCACGGTTGACAATGTAGTCAAGTTAGTAAACTGGACTGCCGACAACATAAAGGGGAACATGAAAGAGTCATTCTGCTCTCTTGATGTATTTCGTTCCAGAGAGGGTGAATGCAAGTCTCACACGAGGTTGTATGCTGCGATGGCAAGGGCAGTTGGAATTCCTACCCGAGTAGTGACGGGCCTGGTATATGCGGATAATCTGGGTTTTTCTTATCATGCCTGGGCTGAATCCTATGTGAAAGGATGGCTGTCGGTAGATCCCACCTTAAAACAGGTTCCTTCCGACGCTACTCACATTAAACTAGCCTCCTCCGAAGATGATGACCCTAGCGCCGTGCTCAAAGTGATGGGAAAAATCAAGATCAAGTCATTAGAATATCAATGAAAATGAAGTGAACTTGCAATCACATATTCTCCGCAATATAATCAGAAAAATGAAATTTCCCAACAGGAGTCACGGCTAATGAATTACATTTGTAAAATCACATACTGCGGCAGTTGAAGCTACCGGCCAAAAGCCGCTAGTCTGGCGGAGGAACTGAATAGGGAACTTGGTCTGGAAGTAGAACTCATAAAATCAAGTGGAGGAGTTTTTGAAGTTGAATTTGGGGACGAACTGATTTTTTCCAAAAAACAGGTTGGTCGTTTCCCAGATATAAGTGAAGTTTCAAGCTTGATAAAATCAAAATTATAGGGAACGGGCCAGAATGGTCTTAAAGTGTTTCAATTGTGAAGCTCTTCTCCGAGTAGATGAAAACGAAATGCCGGAAGGGGAACAGATTAATATTCGGTGTCCCAAGTGCGGTAGTGAAGGAACAATAGGCGCAACCGGGAATTTAACGGAATTGGACTCGAAAACCATTGAAGAGCCGGTGGACCAAATGAAAGATGAATCTCTTTCTAAACCTGCAACAGGTGTAAAAGCCGGAGACCTGACCCTTCCTGAAGACGCGTTTAGGGATTTCCGGTCTCCTGGCCAAGTATCCTCTTCGAACAACAAAAAGCTGTTTCGCAACGGAAAGGCGGGCAAGATAATTTTCATGATAGCCTCAATTCTTGTCGTTGCCATCTTTGCAACACTCGTAAATTTGATTCTTCCTGGCCTGCCTCCAGCGGATGTCGAACATGTGACATCTTCTCAGAGTACTCACGCCAGATAGACATTTGTAAAGGTGATTCCCACTGTTAATCGATAGGAATGTTCAGGAAAGAAGAGAGAGGGATTATTTAGCTCCTTACGCGTTTCTCTCTCAGAACAGCGCTGGTCGTCAGTGGCCCGAGCCTGAATGCGGATACCGGACGTCATTTCAGAGGGATAGAGATCGGATTATTCATTCTAAGGCCTTCCGCCGATTAGAATACAAAACACAGGTTTTTGCCTATTACGAGGGGGATCACTATAGAACCAGGCTTACACACACCCTTGAAGTAGCTCAAATAGCTAGGAGCATTGCCCAGTACATAGGGGCTAACGAGGATTTAACCCATGCTATAGCCTTTGCTCATGATTTAGGCCATACTCCCTTTGGTCACGCAGGCGAAAAATCTTTACATTGTTTGATGGAGGATTTCGGAGGG
>JBMFSZ010000371.1:0-3741 GCA_049967315.1 Desulfomonilaceae bacterium | reverse complement strand
CATCGGAATTGATTGAGGACGTGAGGTTTGGCTGCTGCTTGAATCCTACGGATGCAATGAACGTTACGCGTATCGGAGCGCTTATTGCCGGCATTCCCAATAGTGTGCCAGCGGTCACGATTAATCGGGTCTGCATTTCAGGGATGGAAGCCGTGTTATCTGGCGCGGCTATGATAAAGGCCGGCGAGGCTGATGTTATTTTGGCTGGTGGTGTAGAGCACATGTCAGGTGTCCCCTACACGGTTGAAAAGGCCAGATGGGGTGTCCGTATGGGTAACGATATCATAACAGACGCCATGACTACCGGCCTTCATTGTGGGTCTCACATACTTCCGTATCCTGCGGATGGGCCTGTGGAATTCTTTCGGGGAAAGCCATATATCATGGGTCACACAGCTGAATTCGTGGCCTTGAAACTGGGTATATCACGTCAGGAGCAGGATGAGATAGCTTTAAGAAGCCATAACAACGTTGAAAGAGCAACCAATGACGGTTCATTTGCTGAAGAAATCGTTCCAATTACAGTGCCTCAGAAAAAGGGAGCGCCCAAAATTTTTGACAAGGATGAACACTTTCGACCAGGCCTGACAATGGAAGCGCTCTCAAAACTAAAACCGGCGTTTATTCCAAAAACGGGTACTGTTACTGCGGGCAACGCCAGTGGTATCAATGATGGAGCGACAGCTCTGGTGATAATGTCTCTGGAAAAAGCGAAATCTTTGGGCTTAAAACCCATTGCCAGAATCAAGGCTTCAGGCATGGGGGCGTGTGATCCCACAATAATGGGATTGAGCCCAGTACCAGCGGTAAGAAACCTACTCAAGAGATCTGGCATGGCTCTTTCTGATTTTCAATTAATTGAGTTAAATGAGGCTTTTGCAGCTCAGTATCTTGGTTGTGAAAAGGAACTCAAACTGAACAGGGAAATCACCAATGTAAATGGATCAGGTATTGGACTTGGCCACCCGGTGGGAAGCACAGGGGCACGGCTAATTGTCACTTTGGTTCACGCGATGAAAAGGCAAAACAAAACGCTTGGCCTGGCTACTCTTTGTGGTGGCGGTGGAGTGTCAATGGCCTGCGCAATAGAAATGATGTGATATTAGGATGTCGCAGGAGACGGTTTTCTCCTGCGACCAAAAATTATTAGAGGAAAAAATGGACTATTAATCTGAACGCATATACAATCAAAATTGCCGTAGCTATTGTCCCGATCACATAGTGAATTCTTTTTCCCAATTCCTTCCATCTGTCTACAATTGAATATTTCCTGCCTGCCTCATTCTTTTTAAGGATAAACTCATCCGCTGCCAACCAAAGAAGAATTATTGTCAAAAATGTGCTTAAGTATTTCATGATGTTTCTCAAGACAGTTTTACTTATAATGGAAACATAATTTATTAAAGGCCATCTTCAATCCGAGGACACTGAAATGAAAATAACGTTTCAAAAAATGCACGGCGCAAAAAATGATTTTGTAGTTTTTCATGATTTTGAAAATGCCATTTCGCTGTCACCTTCAGAAATATCCCGCATTTGTGACCGACGCGTTGGTGTTGGAGCCGATGGTCTCATAGTGGCGCGATCATCTGAAACAGGGGATTTTTTCATGGATTACATGAATTCCGACGGCACAGTGGCTGAGATGTGTGGAAACGGAATAAGATGCCTCGCAAAATACGTTTACGACAATGGCTTTACAAAAGATACGCATATTGTAATTGAAACTAGAGCAGGTATCAAAAATGTCGAACTTCTCAGGGATCAAGCTGGAAAATTAGTCAGCGCTCGTGTCGATATGGGGCAACCAATGTTTGAACCCTCAAGTATTCCTGTTAATGTTTCAGGTACTATGTTTCCTATTCTAGACTACCCGCTCACTGTCAAGGATCGAACTTTTCTTTGTTCTTTTGTATCCATGGGCAATCCGCACTGTGTGATCATGTATGATGACGAGGGCCTAGAAGAGGCTCCGACAGAGTATGGAAGATTATTAGAATTCCATCCAGTGTTCCCTGCCAAGACAAATGTCGAATTTGTAAAGGTGGTAGACCGTGCCCGAATTGCTATGAGAGTTTGGGAAAGAGGCAGCGGTGAGACTCTTGCGTGTGGCACTGGCGCTTGTGCTTCTGCGGTGGTTACTCGGTTAAAGGGGCTTACTGACGATTCGGTTTCAGTGGAACTTCTTGGTGGCGTACTTAATATAAACTGGAAAGGTAATAATGATTCGGTGTTTATGATTGGGGGTGTGGAAACAGTTTATGTAGGGCAGATAACAATTTAATATTAACTAATTAATATCTTGACACTGCCCGGATACTGGAATAATTCTGCCTGGTAGAGAAGAGGGCTTGGAAAGGTTAACGCAGATATTTGCCCTACCAATAATTTTAGTGATTTTCTGAGGCAAGGGAGCTTGTAACGCATGAAACTCTTTAGAAGTAACGCCGGCTTTACGCTTGTAGAGATGACAGCGGTCATCGTGATAATAGCGATATTGGCGGTGATCTACTTTTTGGAGATTGATTCCTATAGGGAAAGACGCATGAGTGAAATGGCGGCGAAGACACTCATGCTTGCGGCCAAAGCCCAAGAAGATTTTTTTGCCAGGGAACATAGATATTTTGACGCAAAAATCTCCGGGAACGGATTGAACTCCGTTCTAACAACTCCAGACGGAATCAAAACCCAAGTTACGGCCCCTGCTGGAGTGGTAGTCAGCATCCGGACCAAAGGTTTCGAAAAAAAGGCATTCACTGGTAACGCTTATTATAAGGGCAGTAAAATGGTCCACAAATATGATTCCGAAACTGGTAAGATGACGGTTATCCCGAGATCGCAGGAAGACATGGAATGAATCGCCATTTCATCAGGGCTTTAAAACGCAATGAAACCTATATTGTAACTGTCATAATAGGGGTGGTGTTTTTAAGCGCCATGATCGTGGTAGCGTTTTTTCTACGTGACTCACTTGTTGCTCAGCCCTATGAAACTTTGAAAAAGTCAGACCTGAATCGGGTTTTCATAACGGGGTACCTCAGATTTCGAGAAGAAGATGGTAGTCCCTATCTTAAAGTAGAGTTGCATAACGGCACCTTGTGGTGGATAAAAACCATTGAATTTGAATTTGCAGGTAGAACTTACAAACTTAGTGATTCCAACGCCTTTAAACCTCTTCATTTTGGCGCCGTCAGATTGGACCTTAAAGACGCGCCTCAACGAAAAAGCTCAACCGAGTATGACATAAAAGTACTGAGAGCCTACGGTTATCCTCCAGCCGAAATACAGTGGGAACGTGGTATGAGTAAAGTTACCGATGTCTCACGAATTCCAAAATCCAAAAACTATTGAACCAAGCGACAATTTGTGCTCCAATGTGAAACGTCGCAAGTTACGTCTTTAAGCTGGGTAGTATTTTAAATTTCTAATAATATCTAGATAGAGCGTGCCACAGTGGAATTGTCGATTCTGAGATTCGCTTCAACACTGTGCGAGGTTTGTTCAACGTCATAAAAATCAAAAAACCATGGAGGGCTTCATGTCAGCTCAAGCTATATCAGCTGCAGATTATGAAAAAGCTTTACGCGTAGGTCGTCCACCTAATGTAGTGAAATTATTTCCTAATTCTAAGGCGTTGCTCGTAAGCGGAAAAGTCATTGATCGAGCCATGATCAAGAAAGGAAAGGCGATAGCCATTGCCGCAAGTATCCGTAATTCCTTTGTCGCTTATGGAGCCTTAAG
>JBMFSZ010000370.1:0-3747 GCA_049967315.1 Desulfomonilaceae bacterium | reverse complement strand
CTCGGACAGGAGAGTTTTACGCCTTGATATTCAGTCATTCAGACACTCAAGTATTCCAAACTTTTCTGGATCACGCTAATTCCGACATCTCCTTTGAACGCCCGAATAACATCCTCATTTTGGATAATGCGAGCTGGCATCGCGGTGATAAGATAAACTGGGGCCGATTCGAGCCGGTCTTTCTTCCAGCTTATTCTCCGGATCTCAATCCCATAGAAAGATTATGGCTTGTGATGAAATCTGAATGGTTTTCAGATTTTTTCGCAAAATCCAAAGATCAGTTGATCGATCGTATATGCCTCGCCCTTAACTGGGTAGTGAACCGGAAAGATCAAAACCAAAAAACATGCGCCATTAAGACAAAACTTTAGGCAAATGCTATAACACCCACCGGGAACTTCGATAGACAGGCGGTAAAAGGGAGGCGTTACGGAACCACCTCATCCTAACTGAATGGCGAGCTCCTTTCCATACCGGACACAGTTTTCGACTGCTTCCCCGTCTGGATTCCATTTTTCACGGATGCCATCATTCAACAGCAGGAAGCCCCCCTCTTTCAGTCTTTCGGATATAACCTTTGTCGCCTCGCCGCTCCATCCGTAACACCCGAATGCCGCCGCTTTCTTATTCTGGAATCTCAGACCCTTAATTTCTTCCAGAATGGCTGCTACTGCGGTAAGTATGCCTTTATTCACCGTGGGTGAGCCTACCAGGACCGCTTTGGATTTAAAAACTTCAGTAATTATGTCGTTTTTGTCCGACCTGGCTACATTAAACAACTTCACCGCAACGGTTGGATCTGCTTCCATGATTCCTTTTGCTATGGCTTCCGCCATGCGCCTCGTTCCGTCCCACATGCTGTCGTACAGGACCGTAATCTGATTTTCGGCATAGCCGTTAGCCCATTGAACATATTGGTTTACGATATGCAACGGGTCTTTTCTCCATATAACGCCGTGACTCGGACAAATCATTTCCAGAGGCAAATTCAAGCCAACAACCTCTTTGATTTTATTGTCAACCAGCGCACTAAAGGGTGTCAGAATATTGGCATAGTATTTAATAGCTTCCTGAAATAATTCCGCCTGATCTACCAGATCGTTGTACATGAGTTCCGAGGCTAAATGCTGACCAAACGCATCATTACTGAACAGGATATTATCCTTGGTAAGATAGCACATCATACTATCAGGCCAGTGCAGCATCGGAGCCTCAACGAATATCAATTCTTTAGATCCGAGACTGAGTTTGTCCCCCGTCTTCACTACCTGAAAATTCCAGTCTTGATGATAATGACCTTTTAAGGACTTCACTCCGTTGGATGTGCAGTAGACCGGAGCATCCGGGATATGCCGCATCAGTTCCGGTAAACCACCACTGTGATCCGACTCCGCATGATTCGCTATTACAAAATCAATCTTGTCGAGGGGAATGGTTTTCTTCAGGTTTTCAACAAACTCTCTCGAAAACGGTCCCCAAACAGTGTCAATCAAAGCAATCTTGTCATCTCTCACCAAATAGGAATTGTAACTGGATCCACGATGGGTCGAATACTCTTCCCCATGAAATTTTCGCAATTCCCAGTCCACTTTTCCAACCCATAGGATATTTTCTTTGATCTTGAAAGCCATCTTGGCGCCTCCTGTTCTCACTGAACGAGTTTCAATCAAATTCACCACTCTTACGGTAAAGTCCCTTGATTGGATCTTTGTATCCATACCGGTCGTGAACGTCAAGGAACCGGTAATTCCTCGACCCGCCGGGAAATGGAACGAGAGGCCTCTTTGTTGCTGACAAAACAGGACAATACACTCATTTCAGAATTACCGGGATGTCACTATTGGCTTTATTCTTTCCGGACATCGACAGTGTTGTCATAAAAGGTGCTTCCGGCCCCTCGGTCTGTAAGTCGCTGCGATGTAAGAGCATTAACGGAACGGTCTCCAGGGCAAGTGGTCAACCACCAGACACCTTCGGCCACTACTACACCCTCCGGGACTTTAGAGGTCACGCAAAGAATGAAGGACACTTCGCCCAGATCGTTGAAAGCGCTCACACGCTCCCCGTCCTCGAGCCCTTTTCGGCCGGCGTCAAACGGGTTCATCTTCAGCAGCATGGCAGGGGCTTTGGCACGAAGGTCATCTCGCTCTCGAAAGGAGCTATTCAGGAAATATCTAGCTGGAGCCGTCATGAGTCGGAAGGGATACGCGCCTTCGACGCTCGGGATAAATCTAGGCAATGGTTCCTGTTCGCGTGGGTTGAGTATCTCAATCTTGCCCGAATCTGTACGAAATTGAGTCTTATAGCCAATCGGGAGGCTTAGTTCAACCGCCTTGCCAGAATCCAGGGAATCGTTGTTTATCCCTTCCCTCATGGGACTTGAGGTGGACAGAAGTTGTTCGATCAGGTCATCTGCGGACTGGCGGAAAAATCCATCAGCAAATCCCATGGCCTCGGCTAGAAGCCCAAACACTTCCCAATTAGACTTGCTCTCCCCAACAGGCCTGATGACCGGCCGAGCCCTCTGGATGCAGTAAGTGCCGTAGGAACGGTAAAGATCGCTATGCTCCATCGATGACGTAGCAGGTAGGACAATGTCAGCGAATTTGGCGGTATCGGTCATGAAACGTTCGTGGACTACAGTGAATAAGTTCTCCCGTGACAAGCCATTCAAAACCTGGTTCTGATCCGGGGCCACAGCAACTGGATTAGAGTGATATACGTACAGGCTCAAAACCGGGGGATCGTCGATTTGCGTCAAGGCCCGACCCAGTTGGTTCATGTTTATGACTCGTGTGGGATGATCCATAAAATCTTCCCGTGTGACTGCTTTCGTGGAGAAAGCGCTACCAGTGGCAGTGCTAGCCAGAAGCCCACCGCCCATCTTCGCCCATGCGCCAACCAGAGCAGGCAAGCATACGATGGTACGGCACGTCATAGCTCCGTTGGCATATCTTGAAAGGCCGCTCCCCAGCCTTATAAATGGAGCGATGGACTTTCCGTAGGCTCGGGCCATGTCCAGAATCGTTTCCACTGGAAGACCGGTTAACTGGCTCGCCTTTTTCGGGGAAAACTCGGAGATGACTTCCCTACGCAGCGCGTCGAATCCCTGCACGTGGGCTGCCAGAAAATCCTGGTCTGCCAGGTCTTGGTCTACCAACACGCGCATCATCCCTAGGGCCAGGGCTCCATCACTTCCGGGACTAACCAGAAACGTACGATCGGCCATGCCAGCCGTGGGGGTCTCGTAAGTGTCGATGACCCATACCTTGGCCCCTTTCTTGCGGGCCACTCGCACACCGTGGAGAAAATGGACGCTTGTGGCCACGGCGTCTATTCCCCAAAGGATCACGAGATCGCTCTCCATCACCTCATCCGGATGCGGGCTAACCGTGCGACCCATGACAGCCTTCCAACCCGCCTCCTTGGCTGGAGAGCAGATGGTCCGCTCTAGCCTGGAAGCCCCCAAACGGTAAAAGAACGGATGGCCCGCGTTTCTCTGAATGATTCCCATTGTACCGGCGTACGAGTAAGGAAGAATCGCTTCTGCCCCGCTCTTAGCGATAATTTCGCGCCAGTGTGTCGAGATTCGAGTGATAGCTTCGGGCCAGGAAATTTGCCGAAACTGTCCGGAACCCTTGCGCCCTATCCTAAGAAGCGGGCTGGTAAGCCGGTTAGGAGAATGCACCGTTTCCTGGTAACGATTCATTTTGGAACAAAGGTAGCCTCGCGTGAATGGGTGGTCCG
>JBMFSZ010000369.1:0-3754 GCA_049967315.1 Desulfomonilaceae bacterium | reverse complement strand
CAGACCTACTACCGATCCAGCCAGATACCCTTGAATGGCTCCAGAAACGTATCCGCGGAAGCCGCTACCGTATGATCCCTCATACGCCCCTTTGGTTGCCAAATCGGTCATAACGGAAAATAGTTGGCAAGGAGAGAACACTATATTAGTGATTCCCCGACCCATTTTCCAGGCTGATTCTGTTATTCTTGAGACTGGTTCTTGAGCGCAGTTGGAACATTTAGCGAAGCCGACTCCACCCAAAAGCGCTGAAATAAAAAACGCCACCAATAATGCTACTGTAGATGTCTTCATTTCCCCCCGCTACTATAAAGTCATTACTCTTTTGATTCCGAATCAGTTCACAGCGTGATCTATGTTTGAATTTGTGAAAGCCTGATCTCGATATATGTATTATACTGGATTTAAGCAACTTGGTGCAACCAGATAAACAGATTAATTACAGCCTATTATAAGGTTTTGTTCGATATTGTATGATGGTCGCAAGCTTGATTGCACCAACAAATTAGTGTAATATATAAATGATTTAGATCTAATCTTTTTATTAACCGTTATCGGCGCGAGGTTGTCATGAAGAAATGGGTGTTGATTATTCTGGCGACTTTTTTGATTATGGGTTGTTCTTTTGAACGCGCCGTAAAATGGATAGAGAATATCGATTGGGAACGTGATGATCAAACAATTCAAATAGTTCATATTTTTTTCAAATAGAAACTTTTTGAGTAAATTGTATTCTAATAGTTTATTTTAGTTCAGGAATTACCCAAAAAAGGAAATGCGATGAAAGGTTCGCTAAATGCCTCTAATATTGGAGAGGTAGATTTTGGCAAAAGTGGAGGGTTGGTGCCGGCCATAGCTCAAGATATAAAGAGTGGCAAAGTTTTAATGATGGCCTACATGAATCGAGAAGCCCTGGAAGTGACCCTCAAAGAGGGAAAAGCTTGTTACTGGAGTAGGTCTCGACAGGAATTGTGGAGGAAAGGCGCTACTTCCGGTGATATTCAAATCGTAAGGGAAGTACTCGTAGATTGCGATCTCGACACTATCTTGTTAATGGTGGATCAGCAGGGCGAAGGCGCATGTCATACAAAAAGATGGAGTTGTTTTTTCAGGCAGATAAATAAGGAAGGAGAAATCAGGGAAATTGAGTCGTAGAGATCCCCTAAAAGTTGTCATACCAAAAGGAAGTTTAGAACAAGCAACAATTGACCTTTTCAAACGCGCTGGCTGGAATATATCGGTATCGTCGAGAAGTTATTTTCCGTCCGTTGATGATGATGAGATCCTCATGGCGCGTTTGAGAGCACAGGAAATATCACGATACGTTGAATCAGGCACTTTTGACGTCGGCCTTACAGGTAAGGACTGGATACTTGAAAACGAGTCCGATGTTAAAGTCATAGATGATCTGGTTTATTCAAAGGTATCCCAGAATCCGGCACGATGGGTTTTGGCCGTTGACGCCAGTTCGGAATATAGAACTCCAGAAGACCTCGAAGGCAAACGAATAGCTACCGAACTGGTAGGCGTAACGAAAAAGTTCTTTGCGGAACGTGGAATAGGAATCGACGTAGAATTTTCATGGGGAAGTACTGAGGCCAAGGTCAAAGAAGGTGTTGTAGACGCTATTGTAGACGTTACTGAAACAGGTAGTACTCTGAAGGCTAACGGTCTAAAAATAATTCACAATATTCTTACTTCCAACACTCAGCTAATTGCAAATAATCAGTCTTACCAAGACCCATTCAAAAGAGAGAAAATTGAGCAGATTCATCTAATGCTTCAATCCGCGCTGGAAGCTCGCAAAATGGTTGGTTTAAAAATGAATGTGCCAAAGGATAATCTTGATGTGGTTGTTGGTCTTCTCCCATCGTTGAACGCTCCTACCGTGGCGGGCCTGTACAAATCAGAATGGTTTTCTGTGGAATCTGTGGTTTCTGAAGAAGTAGTGAGGACATTGATCCCCAAACTCCTAAAATCCGGAGCAAGAGGGATAATCGAATATTCCATAAACAAAGTAATCTGAGCTGTCTCTAGTTCTTAAATTAGTTGATCCAATTCTCAATTGGACGTAATGGTTCTTGAAATCTTGTCAAGAAAAATTAGCGAATCCAGAGCTCTCTTACCATTCGTGGTAGGGGAGCTATGATTTTTTACAGATCTTATAAAGTCTTCCATTTCTGCTTTGAGCGGCTCCTTGTCTAGATGGACGAATTCTTGGACAGAAATATCCCCCATGCAGCATGGCCAGTTTTCATTCTCGTTGACATTTTTAGAACAATGAATTTCGAGAGATCGCGTAACACAATCAGCGTGATAAAATCGACTTCTTGTTGTCAAGTTGATTTCTCTTATTTTTCGGGGTGAACACCTGGAAGTCCAAAAGCTTGCTACGACTCCGTTATTGAACTGGACCAAAGTATGGGCATCATCAATTAGGTCTGAATAAATTTTCCTTCCAACAGCCCAAATATTTGAAATATCCGAGCCCGCTATATCCAAGGCCAAATCCACATCATGAATCAGTAAGTCATAAAGGACATCAACGTCCATGCATCTAGTTCCATCAAACGGGTTAAGTCTTCTGGCTTCAAAAGAGACCACCTGTTCTTGGTATTCTTTTATTTTTTCGATCATTAGACTCACGGCTGGATTGTAGCGCTCAATATGACCTACCATGAGAATAAGTTGGTTTCTTTCAGCAAGTTGGACTAGTTTCTCGGCTTCCCGCAGATTTGCTGCCAAGGGCTTCTCCATCAATATATGGAGCCCCTGGTTCAGACATCTTTCTCCGAGTGTCCCATGCAATGATGTTGGGGCAGCGATAACAATTGCTTCAACTGTATTCGCCAATTCGTCGAAGTCATCGAATCCAATACAACTGTACAGCTCACAGATTTCTCGGACCCGGGATTGGTCTGTGTCATATATCCCTGCAAAATGGCAGTCAGAAATTTGTGACAACACTCTGGCGTGATTTTTCCCCATGGAACCTACACCAACTACACCTACTGAGATTTTTTCTGAATCAGTTTTCATGAGCTAAAAATACACCTGTATTTCGATTGCGTCAAAGGTTAACCCGTTTACTTTGAGTACGTTTAATGGTTTAATGGCTTCGGTTTGGAATTCAGCCCGTACTTTTCCTGAAGTCGACCAGTAACTTGACATCTTTCGTAACAAACTGTTGTTAAGCAATACGTATCGGAGGCGATTGTAATGTCTCGCTTTTTATTCATGGTTGCAGGGTTATGCTTGTGTATGCTGTCTCAAGCTGCGGCTGCCGAACCAATCAACATTGGAGCCTTGTTACCTATGACAGGTAGTGTGGCAGCTTTTGGCCAAATGGCATGGGATGGGATAAACACCGCAAGACATATAGAGCCGGAGGTTCTTGGCCGTCCAATAGAAATCAGACTTGCTGATACCAAGTCAGAAAAGGTCGATTCTGCCAATGCTGTTTCCAGGCTTATAGAGAGGGAAAAAGTCGTAGCAATCATTGGTGAATTAATATCAGGAAATACAATCGCCGCTTCAGACCACGCTGAACGAAGCAAGATTTCAATGGTTTCTCCCACGGCTACAAATCCTCTAGTGAACCAGGGGAAAAAGTTCGTATTCAGGGTATGTTTCACGGATCCAGAGCAGGGCCGCGTCGCGGCCAAATTCGCTCTCAATCAACTGCATGCAAAAACAGTGGCCGTCATATACGATATCTCCCAGGACTACTGCGTTGGTCTAAAGACTTTTTTTC
>JBMFSZ010000368.1:0-3779 GCA_049967315.1 Desulfomonilaceae bacterium | reverse complement strand
GAGTTGGGGGCTCCCATCGAGCGTTTGGATTCAGAGATTTTGAAATTTAATTTGGCCGGATACTCAAAGTTACACGTCGAGCGTCGTCAAGCCTTTATCAAAAAGTCATTAGTTGCGGCTGACAAATGGCTCAGTAAAGGGGTTCGGCTTCATCTTTGTGTTCGCGAACCGAAATTCAGATCTTGCATTCATCTTTTTCGGGTTATTTTTTCTTTTGGTCCCCTAAATGCGCTCAACAAGCCGACAGTGATGATAATGAACTCCCGAACCGGTAGAAAAATCCAGCCGGGGGCTGCATGGCTTAATAAGACGGCAAATCTTGTAAAATATTCAGTGGAACGCAATTGGACGGTAGTTTCGAGCTACGGCGCCATTTCTTATTTCGTCGTTAGCTGGATAGGGAAGGGGCATCACCTGATTGTTGTGTGTGATGGCGTTTTGCCATTCATGGACACGCCGGAAGCGGAGAGAAAATTTTACGATGATTTTTCTGATTTTTTTGACATGAGGAAAACGCTATTTTTGTCGGGCTTCACGCCTGGATTTTTGCCAAGGCCTCGGAACCGATGGATAATCAGGGATCAAATGGTGGCGTCTATTTCAACGATTATGGCGCCTTGCGAAATCAGGCCTGATGGAATTATGGCTGGACTATTACAATCTGCTCATTCCACTGACAAAGTCGTAATTAGTCACCAACCCGAGAGAACTCGAAAAAAAGTTACGCCCAAAAGATTGATAATCGGAACCTCATCAGCTTTCTCTCAGTTTTTAGTAAAGGATCTCAACGAGAAATATGAAGGCCAAGACCTGCTTTTTCATTATACCAGGGCATGTTTCGGTCCATGGCCCGGTCAGACGTGGTCCAATTATTTGTACGACCTCATGAATCATGAAACAGGTTCCGCTCACGACGCTCTCGATACCCTGATCAGAATATTAACTGAACGGAAAATTAGAGCGAATGACAATTGGACACGAGGCTCCACACCAGTTATATCATTTACAGAAATTGGCCCCAGACATTTTGCCAGGATTCGAAAATGGAGACGGGGCTTGATTAGATACACCTTTGAACCTTACGCTTTGGCGTTTTCAAAAAAAGCCCTGGTTGAAAAAGGGGTTACAAAAGTTGTTTACGGATCCGAACAAGACTTCATGGGATTGCCTGACGCTGGCAAACCTTTTTTTCAAGTGGCTTCGAGTTCCTGTAACGACTGGACAGCAGAAAAAGAATGGCGATTTCCGGGAGACCTGGATTTTCGCACCATGCAAACTTCGGATTGGTTTGTCATTGTTCCAGACCATGAAAGCGCATACAAAGTGTTAGGTACCGTAGTCTTGCCAGGTTTGAGGGTACACAACGGAAACTTTGGAATAACCGACCGCAACGACAACACTATGTCGTGTCTCTAAACAGGAATTAAAAAAGACTTATGGAAACAGTATTCGGAATAACCCAATACGCGATGGCATTTGGTCTGGGCGTAGTCGTCGGAACAATTGTAAATGTGGTTTCTAGACATTTTTTGAACAGCGACTCCAATGGACGGAATAGTAAGCCTCAGAGCCAAAATTTGAAAGCTTTTCTGCCGGTCATTGCGCGCATACTTCTGCATCCTGTTTCCCGACAACAATCGAATCCTGATGGGGTAACCAGGTATACGCGCAGTGAATTTATGATAGAATTAATTTGTGGGGCAGGTTCCGTAGCAATTTTTGATAAAGTCGGTTTTAGCTCATCATTTTTTGCGCTCGCATTCTTTTGCGCATCACTTCTTGCAATATTCAGGATAGATCTCAAAAAGATGATTATCCCGGATGCCATTTCAGTAAACGGCGTGTGGCTAGGTTTTTTGTTGTCAACGCTAGGTTCAATACCCTCTATGGACTGGAAATCATCATTGTACGGCATGGTGTCAGGTGTTGTTATGTTGTATATCCCGGCTTACGCTTACCGGTTGATTAAGGGTTCGGATGGATTAGGAGGTGGGGACATAAAGCTCATGAGTATGGTTGGGGCATTTACCGGGATCCAGGGGGTCACATTTACATTGTTTGTCGCGTCTTTGGCAGGAAGTCTGGTTGGTTTGACTGGTTTTATGTATAGGCGGATCTCGGCAAATTCCTTGATTCCGTTCGGTCCTTTTATTAGCTCATCCGCAATAATATATGTTTTCTGGGGCCAGACAATAATTCACGAACTTCTGGATCTTCTTGTATGATCTTAATTTCAAAAATATTTTCTGACCAGTGAGTGTAGTTCGCTCCAGCGCATTGGCCATCCCCAAAAAAAAATAGCGCTTAATCTTTTTTCTTCCTAACAATTTACTAACAATTCAATTTCAATATAAATAGGTCCGATTTTGTCGAGGTATTGCTAACGTTGCATTAACACGGAGGATGGAAGTGTTCTTACGAATTGTGGCACTGGTGATTTTGAGCGTCATGGCTTTAGCGCAAACAGCTTCAGCCGCGGATCTCGATTCAGCGTTACCTTCATATCAAAAAGTAAGTGGAGTTGCAGGAAATCTGAAATCAGTAGGATCAGACACTCTAAATAATCTGATGACATACTGGGCCGAGGGGTTCAGAGCCGCATATCCCGGGGTAAAAATTTCAATCGAGGGGAAAGGGTCTTCGACTGCGCCTCCCGCATTGATTGAGGGGGCCGCCCAATTTGGGCCTATGTCACGGGAGATGAAGTCCAAGGAAATCACCGATTTTGAGAAAAAATTCGGTTATAAGCCCTCAGTTGTCAGGGTTGCTGTTGATTCTCTGGCTGTATTTGTTAACAAGGACAATCCCCTCAAATGTCTAACCCTGCAACAACTTGACGGTATATTTTCAAAAACGCGCAAAAGTGGAGCCAAGCAAATAAAAACATGGAGTGACCTTGGTCTCAAAGGAGACTGGGCGGACAAACCGATTTCGATCTACGGTCGTAATTCCGCAAGTGGGACCTACGCCTATTTCAAGGAAGTTGCGTTGTTCCACGGAGATTACAAAGACACGGTCAAGGAGCAACCAGGGTCTTCAGCGGTTGTACAGGGCGTGGCAAATGACAGATACTCCATAGGATATTCAGGTGTTGGGTACAAAACCCCGGATGTCAGGGTAGTCCCTCTCGCGTTCAAGGAAGGAGCCAAATGTTTTGAAGCAAACGCCGAGAACGCCTACGACGGAAATTATCCACTGGCAAGGTTCCTGTACATATATTTCAACAAGAAACCAAACGAACCCTTGAATCCCTTGATGACGGAATTTCTGAAATATGTTTTTTCGAAAGAGGGCCAAATGGTAGTCATAAAAGATGGTTTCTATCCAGTTTCCAAGGCTCTTGCTGATGAAGATCTCGGAAAAGTAGGATTGAAATAGACTTTAAATTGTCGACTGGGCTAATATTCGTGGGGAGTAGACGCAGTCATAGCGCCACTCCTCACGTTTGTTTTCTTGTATAGTTTTCTGGAAACGTGAATCACTTTTAAATGGCGGGTCGCTAAATTTAAAGGATAGTACGATGCGGACATTTGGCGCCGAAGGCCGTAAAAAGACGAGCCCATGGGTCATTTTTGCTGACAAACTGGCTGACAGAGCGGTCACAGTAGGCGGCGCGCTGGTCATTGCGGCTGTGATGGGCATGACGGTCTATCTTGTCTATGAAGTTCTGCCTTTATTTGAGGGGGGCAAAGTCGTTTCAAGGCACGAATATAACTCACCGCTAAAATCCGCTGATGTCATCGACTTGACGTTAGACGACCATAACACGATAGCGGCGG